>JAFRLI010000162.1 GCA_017431255.1 Victivallales bacterium | reverse complement strand
GGGAGCGGGGGTGTAGTAGATGGGAGTTGGCTGCGTGTAGCAGACAGGCGCGGTTGCGACAGGAGCGACCACAACGGGTTCGGGCGTCGCGATGTCGACAATGTCGGCGATGGTCTCAAGGACATCGCTGATGACATGCAGGGTGTAGGAAGTGTCGTTGGCCTTGGCGGTGTTGGTTCCGAAAATCCCGATGGCCGCGATTGCTGCGATGACGAGGGTGGTGGTGTTCTTCTTCATAGTCGGTGCTCCTTATGCTTGGTGGTGGCTTGCCTTCCTTTCCTCTTCTCACCAAGTAATGTGCACCAACACCCCCCTTTCTTTCACGCCTCCGCGTTTTTTTGTGAAAAAAAGTGCTCCTTCCGTTCGGGCGCAGCCAGTGAATCCTTGCGCCTGTGCCGTTTTTGCAGGCCGCACTCCGCGCGGGCAGGGAACGGAGGAAGGGTACGCGCTTCCGCGCGGCCAATCCGGCACTAGTTGCCGAGGTGCGCCTTGGCCCAAAGAATGGCGCCCTCTTCGTCGGAGAACTCGCCGTCGAGTTGTGCTTCGAAGGCCTGTTTTAGGATGGGGTTCATTTGTGGTCCCGGGGAGATTCCGAGGGAGATGAGCTGTCGTCCCAAGAGAATGGGGGTGGGTTTCGAGTCTGCGATGGCGAGGTCTTGGGGTCTGTGTTGGAATTGTGCGAGGATTTCGCGGTCCTAGGGACGGTCGAACGTTCCATTGATATCGGCGAGGGCGAGTTTATAAAGAAGGTCCAGGCGCTTGACAGCGCAAGCGAGTCGTCGGTAACGGGAATCCTTTGCGCCGTAGCGTGCGAAGGAATAGGGTTCCATATGGTAGCGGACGAGTTGCTGCACAAGTTCCAGGAGGTCGGGCTGGTTCCAGATGCGGGAGATAAATTGAGCCGTGAGGGGAACCCCTGCCTCGGGATGACCGTAGGAGGTGATGGAGCCTTGTTCGTTAAGGTCAGAAGTGGCGGGTTTGCCGAGGTCGTGGCAGAGTGCGGCCAGCATGAGCGCGAGGTCGTCGTTGTGGTCATCGGAGCGCAGGACGGCGGCGGCGTCCAGAACTTGCAAAGTGTGGTTCCAGACATCGCCCTCGGGGTGCCAGACAGGGGTCTGTTCGCAGCCAATGAGTGCCTGGAGTTCGGGGTAGAATCGAATCCAGCGGCAGTCCCGCAGGAAGCGAAGTCCGTTGGAGGGGCGTTTCCCCTTCAGGAGCAACTTCTCCCATTCGCCGGCGAGGCGTTCTGCCGCCAGTTCGGATTGGTCTAGGCTGGCGCACATTTCGACGGTTTCCGGTGCAACCGTGAACTCGAAACGTGCCGTGAACTGCATGGCACGCAGGACACGGAGCGGGTCTTCCGCAAAATGTTCGCTGCAGTGTCGTAGCAGGCCATGCTCCAAGTCGTTGCGCCCGCCGAGTGGGTCCACCAATTCGCCTGTCAGCGGATCCAGCATGATTGCGTTGAGCGTGAAGTCCCGCCGTGAAGCTGCTTCCTGGAAGGGAAGATTCGGGTCTGAGGATACGATGAAGCCGCGGTGCCCTGCACCTGTTTTATTTTCGGTTCGGGGCAAAGCGACATCGATTTCATGGTGATCCAGTTTCAGGACGCCGAAACTGACACCGACGTGGGTGTATTTGAAATTCCGCGAAAGAGTTTCTTCGAGACGGCTTAACGGGAGGTGGTAGACCTCGATGTCAAAGTCCTTGCAGGCATAGCCCTGAAGAAGGTCGCGAACGCAACCACCGACCAGAAACGCACGTCCGCCTGCCGCTTGAACCTGCGTGGCAATCTTCTCCACGGACGGCCAGTCGGCACTTTTGTGCAAACGTTCCAGGGAGATATCTTTCATTTTTCAATTTCCTTTTCATGGGTGGTGCGTTCTGCGAGCCAAAGCCCCAACTCGAACAGGAGCCAGGTCGGGACACCCAGGACGATTTGGCTCACAATGTCCGGCGGAGTCAATAAGGCAGACAGTATAAAAATGGCCACTACAATATATGGACGGAGTGCCCGCAGCCTATCACAAGACAGAAAATCCAGCCTCACCGCCAGCACCACCAGGATGGGTGCTTGAAACATCAGGCCAAATGCCAGAGAAAGCCAGCCTACCAACTCCACATATCCTGCAACCCCGAGAAGGGGACGCATTTGCTCGGTTGCAAACGATGCGGCAAACCGCATGACCAGCGGCAAGATTCCCACGGCGCAAAAAAGCACCCCGCCAAAAAACAGCGCCGATGCGAACAGAATCCACCAACGCAGCGCGCGACGTTCGTGTTCATACATCGCTGGACGGCAAAAACTCCAGAATTGCAGCAGATTCCAAGGATATGTTACCGCCAGAGCCAGCACAAATGCCATCTTCAGGCGTACTAGAAATACTTCCATCGGTGAGAAGAAGTGCATGCCTCCCAGGGATTCGGGCAGACTCCACCGAATCAACCAGTCAATTGCCATCTCGCTCGCCACATAGCAAGGAATGTAGGCCAGAGCCAACGCTGTCAGTATCCGCAGAAGCGTGCTTCGGAGCGCTTCCAGGTGCCCTGCCACCGTCTGCACATCCGACGCCTCTGCCGTTTCTTTGTCTTTTGTATCTTCCATTGCTTCTTCTCTGTTTCATGCGGTATCCCAAACCCACGTCGGCTCTTTATCAAATACAATAATATAAGTTTGGGAACGGGTTTCCGCAAATGCTACCCGAACTCTAGAACCTCTAGAACCTCTAGAACCTCTAGAACCTCTAGAACCTCTTGGGAGTGGTTTGTATTCTATAAGGGAAAACATTATATTATTACAGTGTCACGCCCCAAAAACTGGTGCGCTCCCTGCGTTACAGTTGGAGTCGCGCTTGCACGCGCGGAGCGCGGCCTGCAAAACCGACACGGTGGCACGCAACGCAGGTTGAAAACGGAGAATGTTTTTCTAGAGAAACGGATGAAGCAGGAACAGGAACAAATGATGCAAAGTGCTGGTGCGCAATTGCTGGAGGCCGGAATTGAGAACGGTCTCCAGGAGGCGCGCTGGATCTTTTCGCAGAGCCTGCGAGATGCGCGGGATGGCGCTTCCTTTGCGTCATTGTTCCAGTCACGTGTGTCGGAGCGAGCGAAAGGGCGTCCATTGCAGTATGTTCTGGGGACGGCGGAGTTCTACAATGTGGAGTTGGAGGTAGGGCCTGGCGTGTTGATTCCGCGTCCAGAGACGGAGCGTCTTGTGGAACTTGTGCTGGAATGGTATGCGGGCGGGGACATTCTGGATTTGTGCACGGGGAGCGGGGCGATTGCGTTGGCGCTGGCGAAGGAATTGCCTTCAACGCACGTGACGGCAGTGGACATTTCTGCGGAGGCTCTGGCGTATGCAAAGCGCAACCTTGCCCGGCTGGAATTGAAGAATGTCACATTGCTGGAAGGCGATTTGTTTGCTCCCGTTCCGCAAGGCAAGCGGTTCGGTCTGATCGTTTCAAATCCTCCCTATGTTTCGGAGGAGGAGTTTGCAAGCGTGGACGCGGTGGTACGGGAGTACGAGCCGCGTTTGGCGCTGGTGGCGGAAGAGGACGGTCTGGCGGTGCTGCGTCGGATTGCGACGGGGGGCCGGGAGTTTTTGAATCCTGGTGGATGTCTCTTTTGCGAGATGGGGGAAACGCAGGGCGAACGTGCTGCGTCCATCTTTCGCGAGTCTGGTTTGAAAAAAGTCGAAGTTCTGCGGGATTACGCAGGGCGTGAACGTTTTGTCACAGGGTGTCTCCCTGAAGCATAGGAGTAAATCATGATTGGAATCTATCTGCTGTTTGTCGCCATCGCATTTTGCCTCTGGTTGCGCTACCGTATCAAGGTCATCGGTTTGGACGAAGTCTACAAAAAGGGCAACAAGGGAATCCTGTTCTTGCCGAACCACCCTGCACTCATCGACCCCGTCATCATGAGCCGCATCCTGTTCCGCAAGTTTCACCCACGTGCCCTCGTGGATGAGAAGCAGATTCGCCAGACCATCCTCAAGCACATCGGTCCCAAACTTCGCATGCTCCCCTTGCCGGACATGGGCATTGCCGGACGCGCTGGTCTGGAGGCCGTCGTCAAGCAAATCGAACTTTGCGCGGACGCGCTCAAGGCTGGCGACAACCTGCTCCTCTATCCTGCAGGACGAATCTACCGCAGTCGTCGCGAAAAACTGCGCGGCAACGGTGGCGTCGAACGCATCATCGAACGTTATCCTGACGTGCGCATCGTGCTGGTGCGGACTCGTGGCCTCTGGGGAAGTTCCTTCAGCCGCGGCCGCGGTTACCAGGAGCCCTTCATGAAGACCGTCAAGTGGCACATCCGCCATTTGCTGGGGAACCTCCTCTTCTTCATGCCGCGGCGCGACGTCACCATCGAGTTCGTCGAATGTCCGGCGGATTTTCCGAAGCATTGCGGGGACAAGGAGCAGATTAACCGCTGGCTGGAGAACTTCTACAACGAGGCACTGATGCCCAACACCTACGTTCCGTACTACTGGTGGGAGAAGGGCGGTGCGCGTGTCGTCCCCGAGCCGGAGGATGTCAACACTCCGATTGACACCAGCGACGTTCCCAACGAGATTCGCGACCGCGTCTATGCCAAGCTGCATGAACTTACGCCGAAGAAAACCATCGTGGATACCTATACTTTGGGAACCGATTTGGGGCTGGATTCCCTGATGGTGGCAGATTTGCAGGCGTGGATTCAGGATGAGTTTGGGCAGTCTGTGAACAGCGTCGAGAGTTTGCGGACGGTGGGGAGCGTGCTGAAGGCGGCCATTGGCCAGACCGCGAGCATCGAGCCCTTGCAGCCCATTCCACCATACTGGTTCCGCAAGTTCACGCCGCGCCCCGTCTGCACCCCGGAGGATGTCACGACCGTGACTGGTGCGTTCTTGGCGAAGGCTGCCTCCGATCCGGGGCTGCCGTTGCTGGCGGACCAAATCACTGGCGTGTTTACCTGCCGCAAGGCGGTTCTCGCCATCATGGTTCTGCGCAAAATCCTTCAGACGATTCCCGACGAGCGCCTGGGCATCCTGATGCCGCCGTGCTCCGCTTCGTTCCTGCTGTATATGGCGACCTTGTTCGCGGGAAAAGTCCCTGTGATGGTCAACTGGACCGTCGGACCGCGCAATCTCGCCTTCTGCCTGGACAATGCGGACTGCAAGACCGTCCTCACCTCCATCGCCGTCATTGAAAACCTCAAGGGAAAAGGAACCGATTTCAGCGAAATCGAGGACCGCTTCATCTACATCGATAACATTAAGAACCGCGTCGGTGTCTTTGGCAAACTGTGGTGCCTGCTGCAGGCGTACACCTGGTGGGGTTCGCTACGCCATGCAAAGGTGAACGAACTGGGCGTCATCCTGTTCACGAGCGGTTCCGAAAACCGTCCCAAGACCGTGCCGCTCACCCATGCAAACCTGGTTTCGGATATTCGAAACACCCTCAATGGCTATGGTCTCACAACAGAGGATTGCCTCATCGGCATGCTTCCGCCGTTCCATAGTTTCGGGCTGCTGCTGAATGTCATCGCGCCGGCATGCGCACACCTGCGCGTTGCCTATCACACGAATCCGATGGAGAGCAACAAACTCGCCCGTATGTGCGCCGCCTACGAGGTGACTATGATCATCGGTACGCCCACGTTCGCGGCCGGAATCATGCGCGCCGCCACGCAGGAGCAACTCAAGACCATCCGCTACATCGTTCTCGGCGGCGAAAAATGCCCCATCGCCACCTACCGCCTCGCGAAAGAGAAGTGCCCGCAGGCAAACTGCCTCGAAGGCTACGGCATCACGGAATGCTCTCCTGTCCTCTGCCTGAATCCGCTCTTCGCGCCCAGGGAAGGCTCGCTGGGCAAGGTGATTGCCAATGTGGAGGCGAAGGTCATTGGCGAGGATGGAAAGGAGGTCCCTGCCGGTCAGACGGGTCTTCTCCACGTTCGAGGTCCCAGTATCTTCGGCGGCTATCTCAATTTCGACGGCCCTTCCCCATTCGTCACCATCGGCGACGGTCCGCAGTGGTACAACACGGGCGATATCGTCAGTATCGACAACGATGGCTTCCTCTTCTTTGCGGGGCGCAAGAAGCGCTTCTGCAAGGTTGGCGGCGAGATGATTTCGCTCCCTGCGATCGAAGAGGTCCTGCTGGATATCTACCGCACCGAGGAGAACCCCATCCCACTCGCAGTAGAGGCAATTGGACCGGACGAGAACCCCGAAATCACGCTGTTCACGAACTTGAAGGTAGAGCGCGAGGTCATCAATGCGAAGATTCGCGAGGCGGGATTCTCGCCGATTCACTTCATCCGCCGTTTGGTCGAAGTCCCCGAAATCCCGCTTCTGGGCACGGGCAAGACGGATTACCGCACCTTGAAGCGCATCGGCAACGAGCAACGGTGAGCACGTGACGGAACCTGGCAAGACACCGATGGCTCAGGGGCGTTTCCTCGTTGGAATCGACCTTGGTACCACCAACTGCTCTCTCTGTTATGCAGATTTGCAGGAGGCGACTCCTCTCCTGCGGCAGTTCGCCATCCCGCAATTGGTTGCACCTGGCGAAACGGCTGCGGAACCGCTGCTTCCTTCGTTCTGCTATCTGCCAGGCGGCAGCGAACTGCCAGAAGGCGCGTTGGCGCTCCCTTGGGGAACGCCGCCTTTTCTCGTAGGTCGCTTTGCCAGGGAACAGGGTGCAGCCGTGCCCGACCGCCTTGTCTCCTCCGCCAAGTCCTGGCTTGCTCACGCTGGGGTTGCCCGCCGTAACCCCATCCTCCCTTGGGGTTCCGAACTCGGAAAGCAGATGCTCTCTCCCGTGCAGGCTTCCCGCGCCTACCTCGAACATCTCCGCAACGCCTGGAACCAGGTCTTCGCAAATGTCCTGGACGACAATGGAGACCCTTGCCTGCTTGAAGACCAGAACGTCGTCATCACCGTTCCCGCTTCGTTTGATGAGACGGCGCGTGAACTCACCTTGGAAGCCGCGCGAGGCGCAGGGTTGCGGAACCTTACCCTGCTGGAGGAGCCTCTTGCTGCCTTCTATTGCTGGCTGTCCGCACATCCTGGCGATTGGCAGGCCCTCGTTCCCGCAGGTGCCAAAGTGCTTGTGGTGGATGTCGGCGGAGGGACCACGGACTTTTCCCTGGTGGAACTGGAGCAGGGCGGAGTCCTGCGTCGCACGGCCGTCGGAAACCATCTCTTGCTGGGAGGCGACAATGTCGATATGGCACTGGCCCGCAAGATGGAAACCGCCTGGGGCACGCGTCTTTCGCAGCGGCAGTGGAGTCGCCTCTGCCAGGAGTGCCGCCGTGCCAAGGAGCACCTGCTCAGCGAACATGCACCTGAACAATTGGACGTGCATCTGGCAGGAACCGGCAGTTCTTTGCTCGCCTCTATGAAAACCGCCCGTCTTTCGCGCGAGGAGGTCGTCTCCTTTGTCCTGGACGGCTTCTTCCCGATGTTGCCAGTGAACGCCCCTGACCCCGAACGGCGACGCGGACTTCAGGAGCTCGGCCTTCCCTACGCCAGCGACCCCGCCGTCACACGGCACATCCTTCAATTCCTGCGCGCGTCGGGGGACTTTGTGCGCCCGACACATGTCCTCTTCAATGGCGGTTCCATGCTCCCGTCCCTTCTGCGGGAGCGCGTGTTGGACTGCCTGGAACACTGGAGCGGAACGCGTCCTGCGGAACTTCTTTCTCCCGATTTGAGCCTGGCGGTCTCGGTGGGTGCCACGTACTATGGCCTGGCGCGTCTGGGGCGTGCGGTCCGCGTGAAAGGCGGGATTGCACGTGCGCTCTACCTCAAAGTCGGTGGTGTCGACGGTGTGGTTTGCGTGATGCCACGCGATACAGAAGAGGGCGTTGTGCGGACTTTGGACGGACAATCCTTCCGCCTCCGCACCAACCAGCCCGTTGCCTTCCCCTTGTTCTCCAGCACAACGCGCCTAGGCGACGCTCTCGGCGCACTTGTTCCCGAAGAGGATTCCCTGGTTCCGCTTCCACCGTTGACGACCATCCTCAAATACGGTCGCAAGGGGGCACCCACCGAGGTCGGAACCACACTTTCCAGCATGCTTGACGTTACGGGCTTGCTTCAGATGTGGTGCGATGTCCCCGATACAGGACACCGTTTCCCCCTTACGTTTGATTTGCGAGGAACGGCTTCCAACGCCCCCCAGACGGTCGTTGCCCAGGAGGACGAAGAGGCGGGACACCGCTTGCTGGAGGAGGCTTTCACTTGCGCCGGAGAGACCGCATTGGCGACGCTTCCCACCCGTATGGAGGAGGTGCTGGGCACCCCGCGCCTGGAGTGGTCCAGCGCCTTGTTGCGTCGCTTCGCAGACTGTCTTTTGGAGCATCGTGACTGGCGTTTGCGCTCGGCGGCGCACGAGGCACGCTGGCTGAACCTCTGCGGTTTCTGCCTGCGTCCCGGCTTCGGTTTTGCAGGCGACGAGTGGCGCATCGGCGAAGCTTGGAAACTCTGGCTCGCGGGACCAACATTTCCCAAGCAAAACGCCGTTTTGGCGCAATGGCATGTATTTTGGCGGCGAATCGCGCCGGGACTGCGTCCAGGTCAACAGAATCAACTCTTTGCCAGCGTTACGAAGGGACTCCTTCGCAAGGACGGTGGCAATGCGGTTCGCGCCAATGACCAGCCCGGTCTGGAGGCCTGGCGCCTTGCCGCATCCCTGGAGGCCATACCGCATCCCCAGAAACGAAAACTGCTCGAAGCCCTGCTTCTGCATAGCGGACGGCTCGACGACGCGATGTTCTGGCCGATCACACGCCTTGCGGCACGCAAACTCTTCCACGGTCCCCAGGACGCCATCCTCCCCGCTGCACGCTGGGAACCGTTGCTCGACGCGCTCACCGACCGCGTCAACCAGTCCGGAAACACACGCAACGGCCTCTTTGCACTCGCCAATACCTCGCGCCTCACTGGTCTGCGTACCATCGATGTGAGTGAACCGAAACGCCGCACCATCGCACGATATCTGGAAAAGCGCAATTCCCCCTGGTCAAATCTCCCCCTGGAACTCCAGGACGACGACGATTCCCTCCGCACGGGTCTCCTCGGCGAACAACTCCCCCTTGGATTGCAGGTCTCCCAGGAATAACTGCGCGGCCAAACGGGGCGGCTGCTCGACCCCCGGGGGCGGGCAATGGCACGTTCTGAAAATAACTTTTTTTCTGCTAAAAAAAGTGTTTATGGGGTGTGCAAAAGTAGAAATGGCGTGCTAGATTAAAGTAAGGATGATTTTATATGATTTACGGAGGTTCCATGAGATACTTGAGTTTGATTTTGCTGTGTTGTGCGGCCGTTCTGGCGCAGCCCGTGCTGGTGGGCGTGAACGAGCAAGGGGAGGCATTGCGTCTGGGCAGTGGCTGGGGCGGTGCCGATACCTATTTCCGTCCTTTCGTTCAGGACGACGGAAGCGTGTACTTTCTTGCGCCGGAGGACACGACGGGGGGAAAACCGTCCTCGGTGATCACGAACTGGCGTGGTATCTATCGTTCCAGCGGGTATGGTGCGTCACCTGTGACTGCCAGCGTGTGGCGTTCCTCGTTCAACCAGAAAGATTATGACATTGCGGTGATGTTGTCCCATATCACTGGCATAATACCGAACCCCTTGGATTACTATTTCCGCCACGAAGAACTTGCCTGCGGCGGAGGCGTATTCGGGTATGTCTACGCCAACAAGGTGGACCATGAAGTCTATTCCCTCGGCTTTGGCGAGGAGGACAAATTGTCCAAGAACCAGATGCCAAAATACGAAGTGCTGGACGTTTCCGGGGGTGGAACCCGTTTCCTTTTCTTTTCCGAAAGGGACGAACTGTTCCATCTGTGGGATGGCGTGGCAAAGCAGGACATAGATTTGTCGGGAACGCCTGTGACGAATGCAGTCATGGCGCGCCTCAATTCGAATGGAACGGCCGTCTGGTTCGTTTCCACCAAAGCCCTGCTGGGGCATGCGACTGGCGCTTTTTCTCTGTTCCGCTATGATTTGACGTCGCGGCAACTCGAGTTCGTCGCCGTCCTTCAAGATTTCGCGGAAACGACGTTTGGACTGACTGCTTCCAGCGTGGAACTGGAAGTCGCCGACAATGTGGAAACCGCTGTCTTTGTGACCAACAACGCCTCCCTTTGGGGTGGCGATTCCCTTGCGCGTGGACGGCAAATCGTCCTGGCACGCCGCAACGACAACGGGACCTATCTCCTATCCCTCGTCAGCGACCAGGAACGTTGCGCCTCCCCCAGCGTCAGCGGCGACGGACGGTTTGTCGCGTTTTCCGCATACGTGGGCAGCACGAATGGTGTGTTTCGTCGTGATGTGCAGAAGACCGAATCGGAGCCGGTCAGTGCGGAGGTGCAGACGGTCTGCAAGAAGCCGTCCATCAGCCCGTCGGGACGGTTTGTGGCCTACGTGGAAGGGGCAGATGGCGAGAAGAATGCAGGGGTCTTTCGTGCAGACTGCGGTCCCACACTGCAAGTGGAAAGCAGTTGTCTGACCACCCCCGGCGGAAATGCCGTGGCATTGCCCGTGGAGTATCTCGGGGCGTTGACGGAGACGGTTGCCTTTGCCTGGACAGGCGCGCTTCCCGGCAGTCTTTACTACAAAAGCGGGACGAAGCAGGTGGCCGTCAACAACGGCACTTCCGTTCCCGCTGCCAATCTTCCCGTCTATTTCAAGCCAGGGAGTGCGAATGGTCTGGCAAGCATTACGGTGACGGGGAGCAATGGGGAGACGGGGACGCTATGGGTGGCAGTCCGAGCAGATGCCTCCGTGATGGTCAGAATCGCTTCGGAGACGGCATACGGTGTCATCCCCGGTGCAGATTCTTCCAACGGCAGCGTCATGGGCTATAGCACGTTTGCTCACAGTGCTTCCGGAGAAATGGTTGCCTTGGCGACGAACGCAGACCTTGCAGGAAACGGCGTGCATGGCCAGTATTACCGAGTGTATGTGCGAAACCTCCTCAATCCTGACTGGCGCTGCCTAACTGCCGGCCTCAATGCCAACTGTGAAGTCCTCGCCATGTCCGGTGACGGCGCAACGGTGTATTTCCTGGCGGGAAATGCGCTGTATTCCTGCCCCACTTCCTACGGGGAACCAGTCGCACTTCCCTTTGCAGCAGAGGAATTGGCGGTCAACTACGACGGTTCGCTTCTGGCATTCGTTCAGCATGGCATTCCCTATCTTGTGGAGAACGGAACACCCCGCGCTCTTTCGCAGGAGGCGACCTTCTCCCATCCCATGCTCAGCCATGACGGGGGCGTGGTGGCTTTCCTCTCCAATCAACGTCTGCTGGTCTACGAGGAAGAGACCTTCCGCGAAGTAGTGAATGGTGTGGACGCACCCAACAAGAACTTGCCCAATTCCGCATTGGCCAGCATTTCCCTCAGCGGCGGAAGGTTTTTGGTTCGCCAGAATGGGGTCTATTCCATCCGGGGCTTGCAGGGGGAAATCCTGGACGCACTCGCAGACCTTCCTTCCTTGCAAGAAGCAAAGATGTCTTCTGACGCTGACAGCATTTTCTTCCGGGGTGCAGACTATCAACTCTACTGTTTTTCTGTCACCGACCGTTCCACGCGCCTGGTTTCCACCTCCATGGCGGGAACCGCTGCCAACAAGGGCACCATCTCCAATGAAAAAATCTCTTATTCTCCTTCCGTCGACGGACGACGTGCCCTCTTTGTTTCCGCCGCAACCGACCTGGCTCCCGGCAAAAACAATGCCTTCAGCCAAGAACTGTTCTGTGCGAACATCGCCGGTCAGGACAGCCTGGTTGTGCCAGATTTTGCGGGACTTCAGGCCGAGGAAAGCGACGGCTCCATCGTGCTCGCGCTTCCCTACCCGAAAAGCCGTCCCGACAGCGTGCCCTCCGTGCAGCAAACATCGAGCGGCACGCTGGTACTCCTGCCACCATCCCTTTCCGCTGCCTGGTACTCCATTTGTTTCACTCCAATCAATCCTGACTTCTGCGGGAATCTCACCTTCCCGATGACCGTCACCAACGGCGTAGCCACCAGCGCGGCAAAGGATGTTTCCATTACGATCGTGAATGTGAACGACGCGCCAGTTTGGCAACCTTTGCCGAGTGCGTTGTCGAAGTTGACGCTTGCAGAGGGAAGCGAGTTTTCCTTGGCGATGAGCAACTACCTCCCGTATGTCACCGACCCCGACCTCGCCAATCCCGAACCTTACCAGGATGCCATTTCGTTCTCACTGGTGGACGCGCCGCAATGGCTTGCCATCCAAAACGGGCGTCTCGTCGGCACCCCTGGCTATGACATCTGCTCCCGGGGCAACACTGCGGTTTTCGAGGTGCATTTGAAGGCGACAGATGCCGCAGGAGAATCTGCCGTCACGAGCATCACGGTCACCGTCACCAACACCAACCGCGCTCCCTATTTCAAGAAGACCGCCCTCACCATTCGAGAAGGTGCCTTGCTCTCTTGGGAGGCTCTGGAACCCTGTGACGACGACACCGAAGACGCCGCCTCCCTCCGCCTCCAATTCTCCACTCCCGCCAAGGGCAACTGGTACAACCCCAGCAGTTCCCCCATCGGCAATCGGGTCGGACCTGACGACTTCCCGCTTGTCTACCAGGCAAAGCCAGGACAGTACGATACCGATACCTGCACCGTTTCGGTTTACGACGCAGACAATGCGTCTTCCGCTACGCCGGCTGTCGTCATCGTTGAACTCAACGCCATTCAGGTGTCCACGGCTTCCCTCTGGACCACCCAGACCGGCTTGCCCTCCCAATACCCGAACTGGGCGATGCTTTCCACACCCGTTGATCTCGCTCGTGAGGACTTGGCACAGGTGCTGGGAAGTTCCCTGTGGCTATACCAGGATGGCTGGACGGCCGCGCCTGCCACCATTCCTGGCGGTTCGGGGTTCCTTGTCTGGCTCGAAAAGAAACCAACTCTGAAAACCCTGAACGCCAAACGACCTTCCGAACGAACTCTCGCCCGCGGCTGGAATGCCCTTGGCCCACTCCTCGACGAGACCGCATTCCAACAGACTCCCAACGACTTCCGCTTCGAAAACAACACTTTGCTCCGCCCGCAAGCCACCTCTACGCTCCCTCCCGGCGCCGCTCTCTGGCGCTTCCTCCCCTAAACTCCCCCTACGAGTTGTGCTCCTACGAGTTGTGCTCCTACGAGTTTCCGACCAACCACTAGCTACAAAACACTAAGAAAATGTTCAAGCAGTTACTTCTGGCAGTTTTGCCATTGGCTTTGATCATAGCGGTTCCGTTGATGTTGCGGAAACCAGGGGAGGCGTTGGATTTGAATGCCGACCAATTGGTGATTGTGTCTCCCCACAATGAATCCATCCGTTTTGAGTTCGAGCAGGCATTTCGCAAGCACTATCAGGAAAAAACGGGTCGGAAGGTGATGATTGACTGGCGCGCGACGGGGGGAACTTCGGAAATTGTGCGGTATGTCGGTTCGGCGTTCACATCGCAGTTCAAGCAGTACTGGACGAAGGAACGGAAGCAGGAGTGGAGCGACGAGGTCGCGGCTGCGTTTATGGACCGCCGCAAGAAGCCGGAGGACCATCCGGCACGGAAGGCATTCTTGGAATCCAACTTGGGGATTGGAATCGATTTGATGTTCGGTGGCGGTTCGTACGACTTCAACAAGCAGGCCTCGCTAGGCACGCTGGTTCCCTGCGGATTCCGCGAGCGCCATCCCGAACTGTTCGAAGGGAAGAAGCCCATTCTGGTGCAATCGTTGGGAGGCGAATTGTGGTATGACAAGCAGGACCGCTTCTACGGCGCGTGCTTCTCCTCGTTCGGGATTTGCGTCAACCTCGACCGTTTGGAGAAACTGGGCTATGATGTCACGTCAGCGTCTCCGTTGCATTATTGGCGTGATTTGGGGGACACGCGTTTGCTGGGAGGCATTGGATTGGCGGACCCGACAATGTCGGGTTCCATCAACAAGTGCTTTGAAATGCTCGTGCAGCGCGAGATGCAGGACATCTACACAGCGCTCCAGCCGCGTCTTCAAGACGGTTCCCTCACGGAACGGGACGTGCTGGACCAGGGCTGGGAATCCGCAATGACCCTCATCAAGCGTGCCGGCGGAAATGTACGATATTTGACATTTTCGGCGGGCAAGGTCCCTGTGGACTGCGCCACGGGGCAGATTGCCTGCGGAATGTGCATCGATTTCTATGGACGCTCCCAGTCGGAATGGGAGGAACGCCACATCGGGCGCAAGACCATGCTCTACCTCACGCCCGAGGTTGGCTCCTCTGTCTCCTGCGATCCCATCGGGATGTTCCGCGGCGCTCCGCATCCCGAACTGGCGAAGATGTTCATCGACTTTGTGATGAGCAAAGAAGGGCAGGCCCTCTGGAATCGCAAGGTCGGCGTCCCTGGCGGACCGCAGAAATACTGCCTGAACCGTCTTTCCGTTCGGCGCGACCTTTACACCCCTGAAGAACGCGCGTTGATGGTCTCTCCCGAGGCCGCACCGTTCGAACTCGCAGGCGCCTTCACCTATCAGGCTGCCTGGACTGCAGCATATTTCGACCTCCTGCGAAACCTCATCCGCGTAATGCTGATCGACTGCGCACCAGAACTGCGCGCTGCCTGGACGGCCATCGTGAAGGCTGGTGGACCTGACGCCTGTCCACAGGCCATGGCGGAGTTCCGCAAACTCCCATTTGCGCACCATGAGGCTCCGGAGGCCGCTAAACGGTTGCAGACCCCGGAAAGCCAGACCATCGCCATCCGTGAATGGGCGGATTTCTTCCGAAACACCTACCAGAACGCAAGAGCACTTGCCAAATGAGCGAACACTCTCCCAATCAAGGAGGTGGGCAATTTCGCCGCTGGCTACGCGCTGTGCTGGCGATGCTGATGCGTGACAGTTGGGTGTTGCTGGGTGGCGCAACCATGCACTTTTTCCTCCTGTACCCCTTGCGTTCGGAACGCCTGTTGTTTGGGCCGGAAGCCGTGCAGCCGTGGGAACTGGAACGTCTTCTGCTGTTTTATCTGGCGGCGATTCTGCTGGGATTCATCCTGCCGTGGTGCCTTCGCTACTGGCATGACATGGCGGTGCTGGAGAGTTCCGGTGGGGGCAGAAGGCACCGCTTGCGTCCCGGTTGGATGGGAGGCGTGATTGCCTTGCTGCCCTTGCCGCTGTACCTGCTTGCCGCGCCGTCATATGCACCTACCTCCATGGTGGGAATGACCGTTTGTGTCTGCCAAGCGGTCTTTCTGTTGTTCTCAGCTTCGGGAACCCTACAGGAGGCCGAACAAACCTCCGCAACTCTCGGAGTGTATGGACAGCGCAATCTGCTGGGGTCTCCTTCTTTCGGGTTTGCCCTGCTGATGCATCTCGCCGGAAATTGCGTCTTGTGGGTGTACGATGCGGCCGGACTCATCCAGCCGGGGCGAATGCGCCTCGCCGCCGCAGTCTACTCCATTCTGACGCTGGCATTCAGCCTTCTTTGCGAACGGCGGATGAAACGCTCCATCGCGCTCTGGTGCGCTTGGGAGGAACGCCAGAAGCAACACCCCATCCCTCCCGGCTGGCGGGAACGCTTCTTCAACAACAATATTCTTCTCGTCCTCACTATGCTGCTTCTGCTGTGCCTGGTGCCTTCCCTGCGTGGCGGTTTCCTGGCGGTGCTCCTATTGCGCCAGATTTATGTGATTTCATGGCTGTTCGTCGCCTCGTATCGACGCTTCCCGGACCTGTCCCGCTTTGTCATGTACTCGGGCCATGTGCTCATTGGCAGTTTCCTGCTGATGATTTTCGTGGGCGGCATTCTGCTGGCGATGCCCTTCTGCTCGGCGACGGGGAAGTCCATCGGCGTGTTGGATGCCTATTTCACGGCGACGAGTGCGGTGTGTGTGACCGGACTGACGGTGGTGGAGCCGTCTTGTGTATTCTCGACATCGGGGATGGTAGTGATGGGAGTGCTGATGCAATTGGGTGGTTTGGGGATCATGACGATATCGTTTTTTGTTGCGCTGATGTTGAGCAAGTCGATTGGAATACGCGGGAATGCGGCCATGTTGGAGATGACGGGGGAGGAGCGGAACTTGGATGCGAAGACGCTGTTGAAGACGATTGTGGCGGGGACGTTTGCCGTGGAACTGTGTGCAAGCGTTGTGATGACGCTGGTGTATGCGCTGGAGTTCCGTTATCCGTTGCTGAAGTCCATTGGTTGCGGGGTGTTCATGGGTGTGAGCGCCTTCTGCAGTGCCGGGTTTTCGGTGCATCCAGACAGCCTGGAACCATTCCAGAACCATGCGTTCTCGCTGTTGTTTCTGTCGTTCATCTGCATGGTTGGCGGTTTGAGTTTCCCGGTGCTGATTGCCATCTACCAGCGGATTCGCAATCCGCATCAGAAATCCCCCTGGGACTGCCATGCACGCCTCGTGCTTCTGGTTACCACTTTCATGTGGATTGCGGGCTTCCTGCTCTTTCTTGCGTTGGAACGAGGGCACGCCTTCCGCAATTTCCATGGAGTGGACCTGCTTTCGAATGCCTGGTTCCACGCTGTCACGACACGTTCCGCTGGATTTCACGCCATCCACCCCGCAAGCATGACGAGCGCCTCGAAATGGCTGTCGATTCTGCTGATGTTCGTCGGCGTGGCACCTGGGTCTACGGGTGGGGGAATCAAGGTGACGACGGTTGGCGTGTTTCTGGTGATGTTCTACAGTTGGATTCGCGGACGCCGTGAAATCATCTTTTCGGGGAACAAGATTCCCGAAACTTCCGTCCAGCAGGCGGGAGCATTGATTTTTCTGACGATTTCCCTGATGTTCACAGGTACGTTCCTGTTGTCGGTGACGTTGCCCGGGCGCGAACTGGTGGACGTCGGCTACGAGGTGGTATCGGCGGCTTCGACGGTGGGGCTGAGCAACGATGTCACCATCGAATTGAACACCTTTGCAAAATGGGTCATAATGGTCTGTATGTTCATCGGCAGAATCGGACCTTTGACCTTCTTGTTCGCGTTCCGGAAAATCTCCAGAACGCATGTCACTCATTCGGAATCCAGAATCCTGATTGGGTAGCGACGGCGTCCCCGTTGGTTTCCCAATCATCACAAAGGAAACGTATTCATGGAAAAGCAGATTGCAGTCATAGGTCTTGGGATTTTCGGGACATCGGTTGCGCTGGCATTGGTGAAGCGCAACTTCTCGGTGCTGGCGATTGATATGAAGCCTGAGGCGGTGGAGAATCTCCAGGACCGGGTCACCCGTACCCTCATCCTGGATACGACTCAGAAGAAAGCGCTTCTCGACGCGGAAATCAACGAGTTGGATACCGTCATCGTCGCCATCGGCAACGAACATCTGGAAAGTTCCATTATGACGACGGCACTTCTGTATGACCTTGGCATCAAGCAGATTATTGCACGTGCTACCAGCGATTTGCACGAACGGATTCTGCGGCAGGTCGGTGCGCACGAGGTCGTCAATCCCGAACGAGAACTGGGGGAGAAGGTTGCCAACCAGATTGCACGACCAGGCTTCTATGAGATGTTCATGCTGTCTGACAACGTCTGCGTTGCCGAGGTGCAACTGCCTGCGGGGTATGTCGGAAAGACCCTGGTGGAACTGGATTTGCGACGTCGCTTCGATTTGAACGTCCTCGGCGTCCAGCGGTTGCGTGAATCCGACGAGGCCAACCGCACCGCTGATATCCAGTATGTCCAACGTCGCATGATTATCAACATGGCACCCGCTACCTTTCGATTCGAGGCCGGCGACGTGCTCCTCATCATGGGACACCAGGACGGCATCGACCGCCTCCTAAACGAACGCTAGACGGGCTAGCTGGCCGCGCTCCACGGGGCCAGGCCTGGGGCATTCCCATCTTTTTTTGATTCATATGAAGAAAAGGTGGCGAAAGGGGTTGCGTGTGGCGTAAAGTCGTTTATCTTATATAGTAGAGGGGGGAATATGAATCAAGGAGCCGACGATGCAGCATCACCTGAGATTTCGCCAAGTGCATTTAGATTTTCATACATCGGGACTGATCCCCGGGATTGGCTTGTCGTTTGATAAGGAGAAGTGGCAGAAGACGTTGCTGGACGCACACGTCAACAGTGTCACATTGTTTGCGAAATGCCATCATGGCTGGCACTATAACACGACCAATGTCGGACACATGCACCCGAATCTGGGATTCGACTTGCTGCGCGCGCAGTTTGACGCTTGCAAGGAGGTCGATATCAATGCTCCCATCTATATTTCCGCAGGATTTGACATGGTGAAGGCGGTGGAACACCCCGAGTGGTGTTGCGTCCATTTGGACGAGGAGACGGGGGAGACGAGCGTCCATTCGCCGTTGAAGGCCGGTTACATTCGGATGTGCTTCAATTCCCCGTACACGGAATATCTGGTGGAGGAAATCCGAGAGGTGATGCGGCAGTTCCCGAACTGCAACGGGATTTTCCTGGACATCGTGTCGCAACCGATTTGCCTGTGTGAATCTTGCTTGAAGGTGATGCGCTACAACGGTCTGGATCCGCGCAAGCCGGAGGACCGCGCCATCTGTGCGCAAATGGGCCTCGAACGCTATCTCTCCCTCACTACGCAGGCCGTGATGGACATCGACCCCGAAATGCCCATCTTCCACAACGCGGGACATGTCGCTCCCGGCCAGCAGGCCCTCCTCAAAAAATACGATTCCCACCTCGAACTGGAATCCCTTCCCACGGGCGGCTGGGGATATGACCACTTCCCCATCTCCGCAAAATACGCCGCAACCACGGGACTGGATTACCTCGGCATGACGGGAAAGTTCCACACGACCTGGGGCGAATTCGGTGGCTACAAGGACCCTGCTGCTCTTCGTTACGAATGCGACGCCATGCTCGCCTACGGTGCAAAATGCTCCATTGGCGATCAACTCCATCCCTGCGGAAATCTTGACCCTGCCACCTATCGCGCCATCGGCCAGGCCTACGCTGATGTCGAGGCGAAGGAACCCTGGTGCGACAACGTCCGCAACGTTGCCGACATCGCGATTCTCCCCGCTGGCGCCATTACCTCCTCCTGCACGCGCAATCCCAGCGACCTCCGCGGACTCAACGGCGCCGCGCGTACCCTCCTCGAAGGACATTTCCTCTTCGATGTCATCGACCTCGACGCCAACTTCAATGACTACAAACTGCTCATCCTGCCTGACAATGTCCCCGTGGACGCCGCGCTCAAGCGTCGCCTGGACGCCTATCTCGTCAAGGGCGGGCATCTGTTGCTTTCGGGCAGCAGCGGCGTCGGTGCAGACGGAAAGTTCCAGTTTGACCTCGGGGCGAACCTGGAGGGCGACAGTCCCTACGAGCCCGACTACATGGTTCCCACGCGCGAACTGATGGCACCAGGTTTTGATTCGCCGATGGTGATGTATCTTCGGAGCAAGCGTGTCACGCTTGTCAAGGGGAGCGGTGCGAACTCGCTGGGGAGCATCTACGAACCCTATTTCAACCGTTCCGACCGTGCCCATTTCAGTTCGCACCAGCACACCCCGAACCAGCCCGACGCGACCAAGTACGTTACGGGGGTCCAGAAGGACAACATCACCTACCTGGCGCATCCGGTGTTCACCATCTACGCCATCTGGGGGAATGTCCCGTTTGCCAAGTACCTCCGCAAGGTCGTTCGCTTTGCGATGGGGGGCGAACCAACCGCTGTGACAAACCTGCCTTCGGCCGGGCGCATGACCGTGATGGAACAACCTTCAGAAAATCGTACCATCGTGCACCTGCTCTACGCGAACGTGGTGCAGCGCGGTGAGCCTTGCGCCGTTGTGAACGGGCAGACGATTCGCGGAAATGCGCAAGTCATCGAGGAACTGGTCCCGCTGGCCGGCACGGATGTGACAGTCCTTTCGGAACGTCCTGTGACGGGAGTGACGCTGGAGCCGCAGGGCTTGCCGCTGAACTACCGCATGGAGAATGGACGCGTCTCCTTCCACGTGGATACGTTCACCTGCCACCAGATGGTTGTGTTGCAGTACTGAGGGGAGGCACGATGGGTGAGACCGCCTCCAGCGATTTTCTGGTGCTGCGGAAACTGCTGTACGGGGAGAATGCCCTGATTGTTTCGGGGCTTTCTCCTGAGTTCGGCACACTCGCATTCCTGGTGCGCGGGGCGGCAGGTGGTCCTCATCGCAGTTTTCCCGAACTGGATTTGTTCCGTCTGCTGCATGTGGAGTTCGTGCTGGGCAAAGGGGAGTTGCACCGTGTCACGTCTGCGTCGCTTCTGGAGGACTTCGGTGCGCTCGCGAACAGCCTTCCCGCCTACAATGCCGCTTGCTGGATTGCGAATCTCTCCCTGCGGAACGTCATGCCGATGCTGCCTCATCCACATTTTTCGAATGCGGTCGAGGTCGCCTTGCGGCGTTTGGCGCATGGGGGAGTTTGCACGGACGCGGTGCTGACTGGGGTCTGCCTGGCGTTCCTCTTTGAGGAAGGCTGGCTGGCTCATGCGGTGACTACGCCCGAGGCAACCGAGCAGTGTCGCCAGATTCTCGAGATGGCGGCTGGCAACCCGCCGCCTGCCATCACAGAAGAATCCTGGGCCGCACAACTCGCCTGGGCAAAGGAACTGCTCCTGCTCAATGACTGCAAACTGCCCTAGAGGCTAGACAGGCTAGACGCTCTAGATGCTCTAGATGCTCTAGAGAATCTAGTGTTGATTGGAGAATCGGGATTTTTGGGTTATATTGTCAGAGTTGTTTTTTTTTTTTCGTTCAACCACAAAGGAGATTGAGAGATGAGTTACATTCCCGTTGCGTTGGAGATGTATTCTGTTCGTAAAGAGTTTCATGCGAATCCGTTGGCGACGCTGCAGGCGGTTCGTGAAATGGGGTACGAAGGCGTGGAGTTTGCGGGACCTCCGATGTTCAGCGCGGAGTTTTACGCGTCTTTGCTGAAGGAATCCGGGCTGGTTTGCTGCAGCTGGCACACCCCGTGGCAGTTGGTGCAGGAAGACACCTTGCAGCAGACGATTGAACTCAACCAGGCCGTCGGCAACAAGTACGTCATCATTCCGTTCCTCCAAGCGGAAACCCATGACGAATGGAAGGCCCTGGCCGAACAACTCAATGTCCTGGCGGACAAACTGGCGCATTACGGGATGAAGACGGGCTACCACTGCCACGGGAAGGACTTCCAACTTCTGGACGGCAAGACCCCCTGGAGCACATTCATGTCCATTGCGAGTCCGAAGACCATCTTCCAGTTGGATGTCGGCAACGCCATGTCGGGCGGTGCGGATGTGATGGCGGAGCTGGAGGCGCATCCAGGTCGTTGCCAGACCATCCACCTCAAGCCTTGGAGCGCCAACGGTGGTTTTGAACCCGTCATCGGCGAAGACGACGCACCTTGGAAAGACATCTTCCGCTTCTGCGATGAAAAAGGCGCTACGGAGTGGTACATCATCGAGTACGAATGCCCCACGATTCCCGCCATGCAAGCGGTCGAAACCTGCCTTCGCAACACAAAGACCCTCTTGGGCTGACATCCCCCTCCCATTCCACCCCGTTCCCCCTAGCAGAATCCCATGAGCAATCGCACCATCGCCGTTTTGCCGGCACGTTACGCCAGCACCCGTTTCCCAGGAAAGCCCCTCGCAAAAATCCTGGACAAACCGATGATTCAGTGGACCTATGAATCGGTCTCTCGTTGTCCGGACCTCGATGCCGTCCTGGTGGCGACGGATGACCAGCGCATCTTCGACACCGTGGTGTCCTTTGGTGGCAAGCCCGTCATGACCTCGCCGAATCACCAGACGGGGACGGACCGCATTGCGGAGGCGATTCAGAACGATTCTGCAGACCTTGTTGTGAATGCGCAGGGGGACGAACCCCTGGTTTCGGCGCAGGTGCTTTCGCGCCTAATTGCGATGATGCGGGAAACGGGTGCGGAGATGGGGACGGTGGCGGTTCCGTTCTGCAAGACGGACCGTGACCCGCAGGACCCGAATGCGGTCAAGGTCGTGGTGGACAAGAAGGGATTTGCCCTTTACTTCTCCCGTTCGCTGATTCCGTACCCGAGGCAGGGCGGCGTCCCTGTGGAGCCCCTTTTGCACTGGGGGCTATACGCCTATCGGCGCGACTTCCTGGAGCAGTTCGTGAAATGGCCGATGGGAACTCTGGAGAACTGCGAAAAACTCGAACAACTCCGTGCATTGGAAAATGGTGCAAAAATCTGCGTGCTCGTCACCGAAGTGCAGTCTTCTGGGGTGGATGCACCTGGGGACATTGCGCGGGTCGAGGCGGAATTGCGACGGAACGGCGGAGTTTGGGGGTGATGGAATGAAGATTTGCGATGGAGTAGAATTGGGGCAGGGCAGACCGTTGCTCGTGATGGCGGGCCCCTGCGTGGCGGAGAGTCTGGAACTTTGCCTGGCGGTCGCGGAGACCGCCTCCCGCGCCTGCGCGGAACTGGGACTTCCCTATGTCTTCAAGGCGTCTTTTGACAAGGCGAACCGCACCAGCCTCAACTCCTTCCGTGGTCTCGGCATGGAGGAAGGCTTGCGCATTCTGGCGGCAGTCAAGAAAAAGTTCGGCTGCCCCATCGTAACTGACGTGCATGAATCCTGGCAGTGCGACAAAGTAGCCGAGGTGGCGGATATCTTGCAGATTCCCGCGTTCTTGTGTCGCCAGACGGACTTGCTGCTGGCGGCAGCGAAGACGGGCCGCGTCGTAAACGTCAAAAAAGGTCAGTTTCTCGCCCCTGAGGACATGGGGCCCGTGGTGGGGAAACTGCGCACGGCGGGCTGCGAACGCGTGATGCTGACGGAGCGCGGCTCCAGTTTCGGATACCACAACCTTGTCGTGGATTTCCGCTCTCTGCCGACCATGCGTTCCTTTGGGTGCCCCGTCGTGTTTGACGCGACCCACTCGGTCCAGAAGCCTGGCGGCAACGGCACCAGTTCGGGCGGCGACCGCACACTCGTCCCCTATCTTGCACGAGCCGCCGCCGCAGTCGGAATCGACGCGCTTTTCCTGGAAACGCATCCCAATCCCGATCAGGCACTTTCCGATGGCCCCAACTCCGTCCCCACTTCCTCCCTCAAAGAACTCCTCAAATCCGTGAAGGCAATCCATGAACTACAGAGGTGACATCAAAAAAGTCCGTGCCCTCGTTCTCGATGTCGATGGCGTTTTGACCGATGGACGCATCGGCTATGGTTGCGGTTCCGATGACGAAATCAAGTTCTTTGATGTCAAGGACGGCGCAGCGATGTCCATCATCCGTGATTTGCTGGGGTACAAAATCATCATCATTTCGGGCCGCAAATCGAAGGCGAACCAGCGTCGGGCGCGCGAGTTGAATGTGACGTTGCTGGTGGAGGACACGTTGAAGAAGGCGGTTGCATTGCGTCAGGCATGCGAGCAATTGGGACTGACCCCGGAAGAGTGCCTGTACATTGGGGATGACTTTGTGGATATTCCTGCGATGGAACTGGCGTGCGTCACGGCATCGCCGGGGGACGCGGAACCCATTGTGCGCGAGCGTGCGCATTGGCAGTTGGAGCACAATGGCGGTCGCGGCGCGATTCGGGAAGCGGTGTTGCGTCTGTTGCGCGAGCAAGGCATCTGGGAATCGACTCTGGAGAAAGGTTTGCGCGAACGTTGGAATTGAGCATAGTGAAGTGGAGTCGGTACATTCTGTTGCTGGGCATTCTGGCCTCTTCGCTCTTTGCGGCAGAAAACAAACTGTTCAAGGGCGAATTGAAGGTCGAGAGTTTCCATACCCAGGGAATGGAAAAGGATGGCAAAATCGCCTGGGAACTGGAAGGGGAGACCGCCGACCTTCACGGAAAAGTGATCGAACTCTCGCTCATCACGGCTCGCATTACACAGGAAAATGGACGAGACGCACGCCTGAAATCCACTTCCTGCCGATTCCTGCAGTCCCTCAAGGAGGTCAAGAGCGACGCTCCCCTGGAACTGGTTGCGCCTGGCGTCCTTGCCACGGGAATCGGCTACGACATCTATCTGGATAAGAAAATCGTCCGCATCCGTTCGACTGTTCGCATCGTCTTGCAACGCCAGGCACTGGAAGAAACACGCAAAAAAATCGAAGAGGAACGGGAACAACACGCAAAAGGGAAGGTCAAAGAATGAAGATGAAACATGTTTTGGACAGATGGTTCTTGTGCTGCTGCGCACTCTTGCTCTGCGTCGGCATGTGCTTGCGTGCCGAGGAGGAGACTTCCGAGCAGGAAGTTAAAATCACGGCGGACAGTATGGAAATGAAGTTGGAGGATCGCAAAGTCGAATTGGAGGGAAATGTGCTCATTGAGGACAGTAATATGTCCTTGACGGCAAAAAAAATGACTGTTCACCTTGACAAAGACAACAAATTGAGTAATATTGAAGCAACGGGCGGCGTGACGGTTCGCAAGTTGGCGAGCTCTGAAAGCGCGAATGGCGACTCAGGAGTGTACGATGCCAAGGCGGAATTGGTCACGTTGCGCGGCAACTGCGTCATTATGCAGGGCAAGCGAACGGTGACGGGAAGCAGCGTGGTGTACAACCGCAAGGACGGTACCATCAAGCTGGTCGGCGGCACCATCACCTTGCCCGTGGGCAAGTCCGACAAGGGGGATGACCTGCTGTCGGACTTCCTGGGCAATCGCAAGGACACAGACAAGGAAAAGAAGCCAGACGAGAAGAAGGACGAGGCGGAGCCGAAAAAGGATTCGCCTGCGGTCGAGGAGCCGAAGAACTGAACGCGATGGAGAACCAAGAGGACATTCTATTGCAGGCGGAAGGCCTGGTCAAGGTGTACGGCGGGCGTCGCGTTGTGAACAACGTGAGCCTGGTGGCGCATCCTGGCGAGGTGGTCGGTCTGTTGGGGCCGAACGGTGCCGGCAAGACGACCTCGTTCTATATGATTGTGGGGCTGATTCGTCCCGATGGCGGTCGGATTGTGTTTCGCGGTCAGGATGTCTCCCGCCTGGCGATGTACGAACGTGCGCGCCTTGGAATGGGGTATCTTGCGCAGGAACCTTCCATCTTCCGCAAGTTGACCGTCGAGCAGAACGTGATGGCGGTTCTGGAGACGTTGGCTCTTTCCCGGCAGGAACGTCAGGAGCGTCTGGAGGAACTGCTGGAAGAACTGCAATTGACGCATCTGCGCTCCCAGAAGGCCATGACGCTTTCTGGTGGGGAACGGCGTCGCCTCGAAATCACACGCGCTCTGGCGACCAATCCCAGTTTCATCATGCTGGACGAACCGTTTGGCGGGGTGGATCCCATCAATGTTGCGGAAGTCCAGAAAATCGTCGCCAACCTGCGGGATCGCGGGCTGGGGGTGTTGATTACCGACCACAACGTGCGCGAGACGCTCGCCATCGTCGACCGCGCCTATCTCATTTGCAATGGAGAGATTCTTTTCAAGGGCGACAGCGAGTCGCTTGTGAACGATGAAAACGCCAGGCGTGTCTATTTGGGACCGAGTTTCGAAAACAAATAGTCTCGCACGCCTGCAAACCAAGGAGGTACCACAATGGAAGTCATCATCAGTGCAAAACACCTGGAATTGGACGACGAGATCCGCGCGGCCGCCAACAAACTGGCCGCTCGCCTGGAGGAAGACTATGCTACACTGAAGCCGAGTTCGCTGCGCGTCCTGGCCTCTGCCGCTGAACAGCGCAAGGGTGTCGTCGAAGTTCTGCTCCGTGCCAAGAACTTGAGCCTTCATGCGGCCGCCAAGTCCGAAAGCATCGCCAAGTCCATGACCCTTGCCTTCGGGAAACTCGACACCCAGCTGGGACGCTTCCTCGAGAAAATCCGCGACAACGCCGTCAAGGCCGACCCAGTCAAGAAGGAGAAAATCTGGACCTCCCAGGAACTCTCCACCGAGGATGAGAACGCGGACGTCGCCGACTATACCAACGAACTGGAAGACGAGTAACCTTTTTT
>JAFRLI010000161.1 GCA_017431255.1 Victivallales bacterium | reverse complement strand
GCGTCGTTGGCGATCTCGTCCGCCGCGCCTGACTGGAGGGTCTCGTCCTCAAAGCCCTCGATCGTATAGGTGGCGCTGCCGCCCTCGGGGACCTCGGACAGCATCGCACCTGGCGACGAGGCTCCCTCCCAAATCTGGTGCAGCCTGGAGCTGAGCGATCTTCCCAGCCCGATTCCCGTCCCCATTACCGCAACCTTGGGAGACATTACGGACGCCGTGACTTTCGTGGAGCGAGACGCGTATGTCTTCCGCACGGCAGGCGGAACTGCCGAATTGCCTATGCTCTGGAGTTCCCTTGTAACCGCAACGCCCGATAGTCCGATTGCCTATGAGGTCACCGCCACGGGTACCGCTGCGGCGTGCGTGGAGGAAGGGATTTTCACGTTCCAGTGGCCCGCGGACGACTCCTACACCACCACGATGCCAATCCCCGTTCATGTCCCCGCCGCTTGGGCCGACTGGGAGGGCACGCTGGACTTCACCGTGACCTTGCTCCCGTCCGAGTACGACGAGTATCTGGTTGTGGAACCCTCTGCCATTGATGTCCATATCACCTGCACGACGGTCTTCCCGGAAGAGGACAGCGAGGACTTCCTGTTCCCGAAAGGCGTTTATTGTGAAGAGCGTATTCCTGTCTGTGCCAAGACGAACCCGACCATCACCGTGACACCGCTTCCTGACGGAATGGCCTGCCAGTGGGAGGCCGATACTTCCTCCGTTTTGCTGTATGGCGTTCCGAAGAAGAACAGGGCAAATGTCGCGGCGACTGTGACCGTCGATGGCGTGTCGCACTCCTTCCGCTGGAGCGTCTATGATTGCGGAAATCGCGTCTTGACGGTTCCAAGCGTCGGCGGTTATCTCACCGATTTTGCACTGGCAGGCAGTTTCGTTCTGACCAATCGGGCGGACGGTTCGGTGGATGTCACGTTGACAACTGCGGACGGCACCCGTCAAGGAACCGCCATCGGCTGGCAAAACGGCTCGACGGCTGGCACGCTTGCCTTTGTATACACTTGGGATGACGGGGCAACTCTCCACCTCGAAGCCGACGCCGATGGTTCCGGGACGGGTGTCTACACCGATGAGTATGGTGACGATACGCTCGCCGTTCTCTTTGTCCCAATGGAGGACGCCACGCGTTTCGCCGGCCGATACCACGTCGCCTACCGTATGGACAACGACATCGACGGTGTTTCGCGCGGTTGGACCATCCTGGAAGTCTCCGAAGACGGTCTGGTCTCCTATGATGTCCACATGTACGATGACACAACCGCGCAAGGGACTGCCCTGCTGCAGCCGGAGGCCAACGAGAACATGGCCACCCTCACGCTCTTCGTGGATTTGGGAAATGGGCGGTATCTGAGCACAGACCTCCTGATTCTGGCACCAAGCATTGTGGAGGACGGCGGGGCTGCCGTCATGGAACTCGACGATTCCGCTCCCGGCACCGCCTGGTTCAATGGCGAACAGGGGCAGACCCTCATTGCCACGGGTGTCCTCTATGACTCTTCTCGCACCCTTGCGGATGTCGCCGGGGAAAATAACTTCACCTTCCTGGTGGAGTTCCCCGATTCCGACACGCCTGCTTTCGTGCCAAACATCCTGGTCGAGGAGTGGGGCAATCTCCTCGGGGCGTCCAGAGAATCCCTGATGTCCGACCAGTTCAAGGACTTCGTCATCAACCGCGACGAGGGTACGTTCCAGGGCTCCTTCACCTTCTTCACGGGAGAGGGTCTCTTGACGAGCCATGATGTCACCTTCCAGGGAATCCTCACTCCCATTTCGGAGGAATGCTGCGGCATTACCGCCGCGGTAGGCTGTGCCTACGGCTACTACACCTACGACGGGAAGAACTACGCGGTCCGCGTCCTGCCAGGTGGATACAGTTGCTCGCTGCCGCCTGATTGCACTATTGTCAAGCAAGATGGCAACAACATCACCTGGAATGTCGTGGCGACGGGACAAATCCTCTGCAAACGAGTCCTAGATGATTCCTACTATGGTTTCGTCTGGCAGGGCGATTCCATTGACATTGTCCTGGATGGCACCAGCCCCTACGATATGGTGGCGCTCGACCGCTACTGCGTCGAAAGCGATACGGTTCGCCTTGGGCTCCAGTGCGGGGAAGAGATGACGGTCTATCCCAGCGCAGAGCAGGGCAACAAGCCCGGCTGGAAGATGGTTGCCATCCCCTGGGATGTCCTCCTTGCAGAAAATCAAGTTCTCGACATCGATTGCTTCACGATGGACGCCGCCACCGGTAGTCTCGTGCACGCCACAACTCTGGAGCGCGGGCATGCCTACTGGATTTTCAGCACCGACGGCAATGCGTCCCTCACTTTCACCGCCGTCCAGTACCCCGAACGCCCCGAACCCGAGTGGAACCTCCTCAATGGCTGGCAAATGCTCGCATGGGATGAGGCTTTCACCCCATGGCTCTCCCAGACCTATCTCTGGAACGGTGCCTCCTACGACAACGCAAACGCCCCCAAACCCGACCAGCCCGTTATGCTCTTCCTCCAGACCTTCGGACGATAGTTGACGATAGCGGCCCCGATTGGGGGAGCAAAAGGACGAAAGGAATCGTTGCACTGCCTTAGCGCAACTCACTCCTTTCGTCCTTTTCGTTTTTTTCGTCCTTTTTCTCCCATGCCAGCGTCCGCTATGCCAGCCGTGCCCCCTTCAAAGGAATCATTCTCGGGGTTTGACTTTGGGAAAATATCCTATATATTTACAAGAGTTGTTATT
>JAFRLI010000160.1 GCA_017431255.1 Victivallales bacterium | reverse complement strand
TCTGTGCACATACTCGCTCGCGTCTGCTCTCCTGGGTCTTGCTCACCTTGCCGCTCCGCCTGACCTTCGCGGCAAACAAACTGCTCCGCTCCCTTCACCGTTCAGGAAAATCAACATGAACTTTGCCATTATCATCGCCGGGGGAAGTGGCCATCGCATGGGCATGGACATCCCCAAGCAGTTCGTCGATGTCTACGGGAAACCCGTTCTCCTCTACACCCTCGAAGGCTTCCAAAACCATCCTATGATTGACGCCATCGGCGTCGTCTGCATCGACGGATGGCATGATGTCCTCCGCGCATACGCCCAGAAGTTCGGCATCACGAAACTGCAATGGATTATCTCGGGCGGTGCTACAGGACAGGAATCCATCCGCAACGGTGTCTTCCACCTGGAGGGTATGTGCACCGAGAGCGATGTCGTCATCATCCATGACGGCATCCGCCCACTGGTCGCTCCCAATGTCCTTTCCGACGTCATCGCCACCTGCCAGAAGTATGGGAACGGCGTTTCGTCCCTGCCCTACAACGAACAGATTTTCCTGGTGGACGACGACATTTCGACCGTGAAATACATCCCCCGCGAAACCTTGAGACGCGTCTCCACGCCGCAGGCGTACAAGTTCGGAAAACTGGACTGGGCATACCACGAAGCCTTTGCAAAGGGCATCGGCATCCACGGCTCTTCATACACCAACACCATGATGGTCGAACTCGGCGAACGGCTCTATTTTGCAGCAGGTTCCGACAAGAACATCAAACTGACCACACGCGACGACCTGGAACTCTTCAAGGCCTACCTCCGCACCGAACTCCCGAATCACCTTCATTCGGAAGAACAACAATGACGCATTATTCCGAACATCCCCTGTACCGGGAAGACATTCGTGCCGTTGCCTCGCTTCCGCTGCCGTGGGAAAAACTGTGCGGGCGAACGGTACTGCTTTCTGGCGGGAGCGGACTCATCGGGAGTTTTCTCGTGGACGTCCTCATGGAGCGCAACCGCACGCATGCGCTGAACTGCCGCGTGCTTGCGCTAGGACGCAACGCAACCAGTGCGCAAACACGCTTCCAGGCGTACTGGAACGACCCGCTGTTTGCCTTTCTCGCACACGACATTCAGCACCCCTTGACGCAGGATTTTCCCGACAACGCCTATCTTCTGCACCTCGCCAGCAACACCCATCCCGTAGCATACGCCACCGACCCCATCGGCACCATCGCCACCAACATCCTTGGCACCCAAAACATGCTGGAGGCCGCCGTCCGCTGCCACGCCACGCGTTTCGCCTTCGCCTCCTCCAACGAAATCTACGGTGAAAATCGGGGAGACACCGAACTGTTTGACGAATCCTACTGCGGATACATCGACTGCAATACCCTCCGCGCCGGATATCCCGAAAGCAAGCGTTGCGGCGAGGCTCTCTGCCAAGCCTACCTAAAGCAAAATGGCCTGGACATTGTCATCCCGCGTCTCACGCGTTCCTACGGTCCGACCCTCCTTGCGTCGGACACCAAGGCCATGTCCCAGTTCCTGCGCAAGGGAATCGCCCGCGAGGACATCGTTCTCAAGAGCGCCGGCACCCAGTTCTACTCCTACACCTACGTTGCAGACGCCGTCTCCGGTCTCCTCACCGTCCTCCTCTGCGGGGAAACTGGTCAAGCCTACAACATCGCAGACCAAGCTTCCGACATCACGCTCCGCGACCTTGCTTCTATCATCGCCGAAAACGCTGGCACCAAAGTCGTTTTCGACCTCCCCGACGCGGTCGAAGCCGCCGGATACAGCAAGGCCACCAAGGCACGCCTCAACCCCGCAAAACTCCAGGCGCTCGGCTGGAAAGCACAATACGACATCCGCCGCGGAATCGCACGTACCCTCGAAATCCTCCGTTCCACGACCTAGGAATGCCTCTCTTTTCCATCATCACACCCGTCTTCAACGTAGAGGAATACCTGCCCGCTGCACTGGATTCCGTCCTCGCGCAAACCTGTCCCGACTGGGAATGCCTCTGCGTCGACGACGGCTCTTCCGACCGCTCCCGCCAAATCATCCAGGAATACTCCTCTCGTGATCCACGCATTCGACTGCTGACGCAGGAACATGGAGGAGTATCCCGCGCACGAAACCTTGCTCTGGAGCACGCCTCTGGAACCTGGCTCTGCTTTCTGGACAGCGATGACCTTCTCCATCCCGATATTCTCGAACGCTGCCGCGACGCAGCGACACGCCATCCAGGCGCAACCATCCTCGGATTCGGCTTCGTTCGAGGAGAAAATCCCACCTTCCCACACAATCAACCTGCGGAGGAACGTCTCGTAGATTGCACGGAACGCATTCCCAACGAGTGCTGGAGCCGCCAACTCTGGTCGGCAGTCTATCGACGCGACCTCGGGAAAGATATTCGTTTCCAGCCCTACATCCATTCCGAAGACCTCCTTTTCTTCTACCATTTTCTCTATCGTGCGCCTGCAATGGTGCTTTTGCAAGCGGAACTCTACGGATACCGCTTGCGAGCAGGTTCGGCCGTGCAGACCCCGATGAACGAACGCAAGGCGATGGATTCCTGCCACGCCTGGCACGACACGCTTGATTTGCATGTCGCCAGCGGCAGGCAAGTTTCCTCTTTTGCCCGGCGGCGAATGTTGCGCGGTGCCTACCTCACTCCCATTCTGCGACTGACGGCACGTCCCCGTTCGAAGGCACGAGACCAGGCCTGGCAAGAGTGGTTTTCCCTCGCGCGGACACGCCGTCCATCACAACGACTTCCCTGGCTTTTCTCGTGGACGGTTGCCTTGTGCGCAATCACCCATTCCGTATTTCTGACCCAACTTCTCCTCGTGTTCCCCGCACGAATCTTTCAAACCCTTCGAAAGTAACATGATTCTTTCTCCAGAACAACTGCGTCATGCTCAAATGGTGCTGCTCTATATGATGAAGCGCATCCACGAGGCCTGCGTCAAGCGCGGCATCCACTACTGGATGGCGGGCGGTACCCTCATCGGTGCCGTGCGCCACAAGGGTTTCATCCCCTGGGACGATGACCTCGATATCTGCATGATGCGGCACGACTACAACAAACTCCCGCAAATCGTACAGGAAGAACTCTCCGACGAGTTTACCTGGCAAGACTACCACACCGACCCGAATATCCCCGAATACTTCGGAAAGGTCCGCCTCAAAAACACCCTTTGGCTGGAGGAACATAAAATGGACCTGGGAATCCGCGAACAGGGATTCTATGTGGACGTGTTCCCCGTCGACTACTGCCCCGAAAGCGATTTCCGCGCAAAACTTGTTTACAACGAAGCGTTGCTATTCGCTCGGGCAGCCTATTTGAAGCGCAGAGGAATCAGCATCACCAGTGCCGACAGCCTCAAGAACTTCATCATGCTCCTCTGCAGCAAACTCCTCCCCTTGAAACTCTCACGCTGGCTCTACGAACGAGTCGTAATGGCACCCGAGCGCTATCTCCGAACCAGCCGATGCTACGAAATTGGCGGGAACCTGCACCAACTCGTCCCCGTCGAAACCTATGAAAAGTTCGTCCTGCTCCCCTTTGAAGACACGGAGTTCTACGCCCCGGAAAACTGGGACCTCCGCCTCAAGGTTCAATACGGCGACTATATGACGCTCCCTCCCCCAGAGGAACGCGTCGCCAAACACAACATCATCCAAGTGGACTTTGGGAAATACTGACCTTCCCCCCAATCGCCACACTCACCACGTTTTCACTGTTGTGAAGGGATTGAAATGAATACTCTGTTCCAACCAAGGCAATGGTCGCGAGAGACCTGGTTGGCGATTCTGCTCGCCATCGTTGCCACCAACAATACCTTTTGGTTCACGTTCAACTTCGGAATCACATACTACCTGTCATTTGCCATAGTGCTGATTGTTCTCATTTTCCAAAACAACAAAGTCGTCCTTTCGGTAGGCGGCTTGCTCTTTTGGCTTGCGGGGGCTCTCAGTATCATCAGCAATGAATACCATGCCTTTTTCAATCCCTGGGGGCGTCTGGCGATTTTCCTGGCAGTCGGTTCTGCCATCGGTCCATATTTACGAAATAGACCTTTGATGCGAATGCGTGCCAGTTTGTTTTGGATTATGATTTCCCTGTCAACCATTTTGACCGTACTGTCGATGTTTGGTCATTTTCTTGGATTTTCCAAAGTATTTGAGAAGAACTCTTATTTGTGTGGATTGTTCAGCCATCCCAATCTGTTCAGCAATATTGCCGGGCTGGGGATGTTGTTTTCCTGTTGGTACATTTTGGCAAATCTCCCAAATTTGAATCGACTTGGCAAAGGGAAGTTCTTCTTGTTTATGGTGCCGGTGATTTGTTTCGGGATGCTGGTGGGAACGGCGTCCCGCACTGCTGTTGTGGCGGCATTGGCAGGGCTGACGATATTGGGTTTCCTCTACATGCAACAGTTCAATATGGCGAAAATGATGCGAATACTTTGCGGTCTGGTCGTGGTGCTGGTCATCTCGTCGCCGTACTGGGGACCACGCCTCAACATTCTACGAAAAAAGAATGCCGGCACCCTGACCGAACTGGATACCCAGAGCCGCGCCCGCTACTGGGAAATCGGCTGGAATGGTTTCAAGGCGTCTCCATGGACCGGCAACGGGTTCTGCGTCCTCAGCGATGAAATGATTCAAGCAGGGATGAACTTCTCCAACAAAGGAGGCATTGAAAGCGGCAACTCCTGGATCAGCATTCTGTTTATGATGGGACTTCCTGGAGCCATCGCCATGTTGATAATCGTGCAAAACGGCTTGCATGGACTATGGTTGCTTTGGAAGAAAGACAAAAACATCTCCATGCTACTGACCACGCTATGCGCCTACATTTCTCTACACATGTTTGGGGAAGGCTACATTCTTTCCGCAGGCAGTTACCATTTCCTGATGGCCTGGCTTCTGCTGGGGACAGTCCAAGCGTATCAATACGAGACCGCCAACTTGCTCCCTCGCCCCTTCCATTCCGTTCCCCCGACTTCTCAGAATCCCACTATGCCAGGCGTCTTCTAACCCATGACCTCCTTGCAACCAGAGCAGTCTCTTCTCACGCAAGAGGAGTCCACCGCCATACGAGGGGTGCTCATTTTCCTCATCGTGCTGGGGCACTGCCAGTATTTTACGGACATCACGTCACGATGGGAAGTCATGGGATATTTATATCTATTCCATGTCAAATGCTTTTTCCTGCTCCCGTTTCTATATCCTCTCAAGTCGCTGACTTGGCAGCGTGCAACAGACCTGCTCATTCGATGCTATGTTCCCTTTCTGCTCTTTCTTTTGGGGTTCTTTCTGTATCGATGGGGGACTGGTCAGATACATGTTGCCCTCTGGTTTCTTCCCGCCAGTCTGTTCGCGGGAGGCGGCAGAGTATTGTTTCGCCTGACAGGGCTTCGCGTCCTATGGTTTCTCCCCGCACTCTTCGCCACACTGCTCTTAAAGGAAGGCTGGCAACGCTCCCGAACCATCCCACGGATTTGTCTGTTGGCAATTGGATTCCTCGAAATCCTCTGGGCGCTGTATTGCGCAAACCTGCCCCAAAATGCCGCAATCTGGTTACGAAGGATTAATTTCTGGAGTTTCTACGTGCAGATAGCACTCTGTTACTTGCCAATAGGGCTGTTACTGCGTTGGGCGTTGCTTTCCAAACGTTTTTCCTGCCCTTTCTTTCTTGTGGTTTTTCTTTTATGCACCGTGATGTATTTCTACCATACGTTTGCCGTTACAATGATAAGATACCCAGTGAATCGAATGTCCTCCATGCGGCAGTTCCTGTCTTATCTGGCAACTCCTGCTTTTCTGGCTCTTCTATACTTTTCCCGAGCCACCTTTGCCCGGGCTTCCTGGCTACGTTTACTCGGACAACACAGCCTGCTGATTTATCTGATGCATCCCCTTCTTGGACACATCTTCTATGCCGCGCGTTTCCGTATTCCGCTCCCCTCGTGGTTCTGGGTTCTGCCCACGACTCTCCTGTGCTGCGTCATTCCGCTCTTGATCTCCTATTACCTGGACCGGCTCCCATGCGTTCGCGCCCTTCTGATACCCCGTTCCTGGCAAGAATGGAAGAATGCGATATGCAGTTCGCGTTTCTCACCAACATAGTCTCGCCGCATCAGGTCCCCTGGTGCCGCGCATTCGCGCAACTTGCCGGAGAGGAACATTTCCGCTACATCGCAACGGAACCTTTCCACCCAGAGCGCGCCGCCATGGGATGGTCCGCTGCAACCGCACCCTGGATTCATCCTCTCGACGAAGAACATTCCCGGAAAACCATCGAAACCTGCGACGTCCTTTTCACCACACAACGCGACTTCGACCTCTTCGAGCGACGCATCCAAAAAAACCTCCGCACCTATTACCTCTTCGAACGTTGGTTCAAACCCCCTTTCGGTGCCTGCCGGCTCCTCCATCCCAAATACTTCGCCATGTGCCGGCACGCTCTCCGCGTCTTTTCCAGCCCCCTCGTTACATTACTCCCCTTCGGAATCTATGCCGCGACTGACATCTTCCGCCTCCATCAACTCCTCCATGGCCGCCTTTTCTCCCGACTCCCCCTCCCAAATCCCCCATTCCTCCCCTTGATGCCGTTGGTTCAAAATGAATCAAAATACCCGGATTTCGTGAAAAGGATGCGTCTCTGGGGGTATTTTACCGAACAAAAATTAGTGGGTTCTGGCAAAAATCTGCGAGATTCATCGGATTGTCTGAAAGTGTTATGGTGTGGGCGAATGTTGAACTGGAAGCATGTGGAGACTCTGGTGGCCGCCTGCCGTGGGATGTTGGAATTGGGGATACCTGTTTCACTGGAATTGATTGGAGATGGTCCCGAACGGAGAAAATTGGAGAAATGGAGCGGTTCCTGGCTTGGAAAGGAAGGGGCAGGGATACGAATCGAGGACCCGATGCCGATGGCGGCCATTCGCGAGCGGATGCGTGCCTCAGACGTGTATGTCCTGTGCAGTGACAGCACGGAGGGCTGGGGAGCCGTTGTAAACGAGGCAATGGAAGAAGGTTGCATTTTGGTTGGAACGCGGGAAGCAGGCAGTGCGGCCACTCTCATCCAAGACGGCAAGAACGGATATCTCTTCCCAGCACAAAATGCTCCTGAACTTGCGAAGATTCTCACCTTGCTGGCGGAAGCCAAAAAAGAGCAAGGCGCACAGGCATTTGCAACGATGCGAAAGGCTTCCCAAGAGACCATCACGGGACCTTGGAACCCTGCAAATGCGGCAAAGGCACTCCATCGCGAGGTGACCCGATGAAGATTCTTCACGTAGCAGCGGGATTGCAGGAGACGTGCGGCGTCTCCAACTTCGTCGTGGAAACCGCCAGGGCGCAGCAGGCACTTGGGCACGAGGTCGCCATTGTGACTACCATGACCTGCGGATATCCCGTTGCCGATTTGGATGTACGTCTCATGCCCGACCCGACCAGCGTGGACTTCACGCCAGATGTGGTGCATCTCCACAGCACTTGGAACCGTTACGTACATGCCATGGCGCGTTGGAGTCGCGCACGTGGCATTCCCTACGTCATTTCCCCGCATGGAGCACTGACCCCGTGGGCATTGCGCTACAAATGGTGGAAGAAATGGCCGGCCCTGCTGTTGTACCAATACTCGGATTTCCGGCATGCCGCCGCATTCCATGTCACGGTCGCCGAAGAGGAAGCAGATGTTCGGAGGTTGCGGCTGCGCCAGCCCATCTGCACCGCACCTCTGGGCGTGACCCTGCCAAGCGTTCTTCCGCAGGACAACCCCTTCCATGACATTCTGTCTCTGGGACGCATCCACCCCAAAAAGAATCTGGAGTCCCTGCTGGATGCCTGGCACCTGCTGTCGCCTGAGATGCGTCGCGGCTGGCGAATCATTCTCGCGGGTCCCGATGATGTCGGACATCAGGCCGTGCTCGCGAAGCACGCCGCCAGCCTCGGATTCACCACACGTGACCTGACCACGGAAGTGGCATTTGGCAAGAAGCAAATCGAAGGTGGGGCGGAGGTCCCTGCGGAGGTCTTCCAAACCAAATTGGCTGACTGCGCCGCAGACGTGGTGTTCACGGGTTCGGTTTACAGCGAAGCCAAGGAATACCTCTACCAGAGTGCGCAGTTGTTCGCTCTGCCCTCCCACAGCGAAAACTTCGGGTATGTTGTCCTGGAGGCACTTGCGGCGGGAACTCCTGTCATCGCTTCCACAGGAACTCCCTGGCAGACGCTGCCCCAAAACCACTGCGGCTGGTGGGTGGATTGCTCCCCTAAAAACCTGGCCGACACCCTCGCCCAGGCAATGACACTTCCCCAGGAGACCTACTCCCAAATGCAGGACACTGCACGCCAATTCGTCCGCCAGAACTACTCCTGGCAAACCACAGCACAAAAACTCCTAGATCTCTACCAGAACACCTAGAACCGCGAAGGGGCGATGTACCAACGAAATGAAGCCCCGAAGGGTTCTTGAAAATGTAAAATGTAAACTCACGTGTTCCTCTAACACGTTTTTGGAATCAACACGATCCCCATTATGACCTTGTTACGCCGAATCAAAATGGAATTGTTCTTGGTGCTTGCCTGGTGCATCAAGACCGTTGGTCTGCGCAAAGAAGCCTGGTTCCAGGAACACCTTTCCCGTGTCCGCCATGCTCGCAACTACCTCAGTGGAATGGAGTTCGACTATGCCGCGTATGGACGCGAAATCCTCGATAAAACCCGCCGCGCAAGCACGGACTTTGTCCCGCTGGCGGAAGATTCCCATACCCCGACTCCCGACGAAGTCAAACTGCTGGCATTCTATCTCCCGCAATACCACCAATTTCCAGAAAACAATGCCTGGCATGGGCGGGGATTCACGGAGTGGACAAATGTCACGCGAGCAGTTCCCCAGTTTCTGGGACATCACCAGCCGCAACTGCCCATCGATGTCGGATTCTACGACCTTTCCACCTCGAAAATCATGCATCGGCAGGTTGAACTCGCGAAACAGTACGGCATCTACGGCTTCACCTTCCACTACTACTGGTTCTCGGGCGGCAAGCGCCTGCTGGAAACCCCCATCTTCAATTGGTTGCATGACAAAGACTTGGATTTTCCGTTCTGCCTCTGCTGGGCCAACGAAAATTGGTCCAAGCTCTGGGACGGCGGCAACCGCGAGGTCCTCATGAAGCAGGAGTCCCGCCCGGAGGACGCTCCTGACTTCCTTCGCGACATCCTCCCATTCCTCCAAGACAAGCGATACATCCGCGTCGACGGCAAGCCTCTGCTCATCATCTATCGTCCTAACCTCTTCACGCAAAGCGACTTCCTGCAGTTCCAGAAAACACTCCGCGAAAAAGCACAGGAAGCGGGTCTGCCAGGTCTTTTCCTCTGCATGGTCGGCGTCGATTACTTTGACGGCACGCCCAGCCAATGGGGATTCGACGCCATGGTGGAGTTCCCGCCCATGCGCATCGCAACCCTGCGCCAATACGTCAAGGACGGCAATCCCATCAACCCCGCCTTCAAAGGGTTCGTCTACACCATGCAACCCGCGATCGACGAAGGAACCATCTACCAGGTCGACAGTGACGTCCCCGTCTTCCGCGGCATCTTCCCCACCTGGGACAACACTGCACGCAAGGCCTACTCCAACGCTTCCTGCTACCTGCAATCCCCCGAAACCTACAAGCGGTGGCTACGGGGCCTCATCGACTGGGAAACCAAACACAACCCCGTTGACCGTCGTTTCCTCTTCATCAACGCCTGGAACGAATGGGCCGAAGGCGCACATCTTGAACCGGATTCCCGCTATGGTTACGCTTATCTGCAGGCAACACGCGACGCACTGGAGGGACGCAAATGACCTTCCCCCTGGTCATGACGGCCGCAGTGGACCCGAAGGGGATGCCTGGACTCTCTGTCAACGACGTCTCCGAGCGAGCGAACCAGTATCTGGGAACGCTGCGATTCTACCTGGAAAATCCCGCCGTCCCGCAAATCGTCTTCGTCGAAAACTCCGGCTACGACCTTGCTGCGTTCCGCGAACTGGCAACCCAATACCCTGACAAGCAAATCGAATTCCTCTCCTGCGACCGCAACGACTACCCGCGGCACCTCGGCAAGAGCTACGGGGAAATGTGGATTCTCGACTACGTTGTCGACACCTCCCAGTCCGTTCAGGCCGCCAGTGGCTTTACCAAGGTCACGGGACGATTCCCCATCCTCAACATCGCCGAACTCCTTCAGGAAGCCGAACAGCGTCGCCCCTGGGAACTTTTCTGCGACAACAAAGACCACCCCGTCTACGACTGGCTCCAGCTCGGCTGGAACGGACACGCCTGCGATACACGATTCTTCCTCGTCACCACAGACTTCTACCGCAAGCACTTCTACGGAAGATACACCGAACTGGACGATTCCCAAGGCAAACTCGTCGAATCCCTTTTCTTCCAGGTTGCTCGGGACACTGCCAGGACGGAGAAGGTGGTTCGCCGATTCCGCACGGAACCGCAGTATTCTGGCAAAGCAGGACACGTCCAAATCTCCATCATCGGCGTCAACGACTACGACTCCCGCACTGCAAAAACCAAGCGCGCCATTCGACGAATCGCCCGAAAACTCCTCCCCTGGTTCTGGTTCTAGAGGTAATTGCAAAACTCCTTTTTGAGTCCACAGAATACACAGAATACACAGAAGGCAATCCTGGATTGCACTTTGTATTCTGTTTCATATCAAGTGTTTAGCCGCGCGTTAGCGTGGATAAACAGTTCTGTGTATTCTGTGTGTTCTGTGGACTCCCATAGGGTTTTGCAATTACCTCTCTAGAAAATCGAGAGCAACGAACGAGCCTAGCCCTTATGCAACAAGACCTTTCCCAGTATAAGAATGCACTTTCGCGCAAGAATCAAGTTCTGCGCCTGATATGGATGGTAGTCTGGGGCGTGTTGGCGCGACCATTGCCACGCAGCCTCGGAACGTGCTGGAAACGGTTCCTGTTGCGCCTGTTTGGCGCAAAACTGGCCTCGACGGCGGTTGTCTACTCCACCACGCGCGTCTATATGCCGTGGAACCTGGAAATGGCAGAGCACAGTTGCCTCGCCGAGGACGTGGACTGCTACAATGTCGCCCCCATTCGCATCGGCGCCAACACCACCGTCTCCCAGAAAACCTACCTTTGCACCGCCTCCCATGACATCACCAAGGGCAACCTTCCCCTCGTCTTCGCACCCATCGTCATGGAAGACCAGGTCTGGATTGCGGCGGACGCCTTCATCGGGATGGGAGTCACGGTTCACCAAGGTGCCGTGGTCGGGGCACG
>JAFRLI010000159.1 GCA_017431255.1 Victivallales bacterium | reverse complement strand
TGGTCAGTGATGAGTGGTCAGTGATGAGTGGTCAGTGGTGAGTGGTGAGTGGTGAGTGGTCAGTGGTAAGTGGTTTGTGGTTTGTGGTGAGTGGTCAGTGGTGAGAACTAGTGGAATACTAGGAGAAGATATGATGCTGAAGAAGATTCTGCTGTGCTGCGTTGTGTCGCTGTGGGTGCTGGGGGATGCGGGGGTGCTGTTGCCGTCGGGATGGGAGAAGCCGACGGGGTATTCGGGGACAATGAGCCTGATTGCGCGGGTGCTGGCGTCCGATGGGGAACGCTACGTGGAAACTCCTGGAAGTGTATTGGCGGCGTTTGACACGCGGGGGACGTGTCGCGGAATGGTGGAGGGGAAGTCGGGTAGCGGTGGTTTCCTGTATCGGCTTTCCATCGCCTCGAACCAAAGCGCGGAGGCGGGGCTGGTTCTGAAGGTTCTGGATGCCCGTGCGGGCGAGGTGTTCGACATTCGGGAAGAGGTCGACTTCGTAAAGGACGCTGTGGTCGGCACGACGGAGAATCCGCGCATTCTGCACGCCAAGCCGCACACGCAGGAGCTGAGCATTCCGCTGGTGCAGAACTGGAACTGGATTTCGTTCAATGTCGAGCAGGGGGAACGCACACTGGACGAGTTCCTGGCAGACTACGTTCCGCACGCCTCAAACGACGACATCCTCAAGTCCAGCACGGACTTCGCGACCTTCTACAACGGTCACTGGGACCCGGAGGACTTTCGCATCGAACCTGGCAAGATGTACTTGCTACGCAAACAGAAACCAGGACACTGTACGATGACCGTCGTGGGGATGCCAACAGATCCGACCATGCCTATACTGCTTGTAAAAGGCTGGAACTGGCTTGGTTACACGGGAAATTCGCCCGCGACGCTCCAGGCGATGTTCCATCCCGCAGGGTTTCAGAACGACGACATCCTAAAATCCAGCACGGACTTCGCGACCTTCTACAGTGGTGCATGGGACGGGGATGTCACGCTGACGCCTGGCACGGGCTACCTGCTGCGTCAGAACGCGGCGGGACAGGTGGATTTCCGCAACGCAGCCGCCAACCCCGCTGAATGAGAACGGGAGGAAGGAAGATGAAAAGGACGCGAATTGCTTTCGTGTTGGTGCTGCTCTGCTGCATCGTGCATGCACTGCCAGATGGCTGGATGAAACCGGAGGGAGATGCGTACACGATGAGCGTGTTTGCTCAGGTACTGAATGAAAACGGGGTGCCCGTCGTGGCAGAAGGAAGTGCGCTGGCGGTGTTCGATGGGGCAGGGAATTGCCGCGGGATGGCGGCGGTGCGAACGAATGCACAGGGGGTGACGCTATTCCAGATTTCGGTTTCCTCCGATGCGCAGGAGGAAGAAGGGTTGCGTCTGCGCGTCTACGATGCCGCGCGGGACGAGGTGCGGATGCTCCGCGAGACGTTGGAGTTCCGGGTGGACACGGTTCTGCCGCCTCGGGATGGTCCCGTGCACCCGCGTGTGTTCCATGCAACGGGCGTGTACGGCCTGCCGGACGGCTGGGAGAAACCGACGGGGTACGCGTATACGCTGAGCCTGTATGCGCAGGTGGCCAGGGACGACGGAAGCCTCGTCCAGTCGTCAGGCAGCACACTCGCCGTGTTTGACGCGCAGGGAAAGTGCCGAGGGCTGAAGGAAGTCGCCGTAAACTCGCAGGGAGTCACGCTCTACAGAGTTTCCGTGGCCTCCAACCAGGCAATCGGGGAGGGGCTATCTTTGAAGATCTTCGATGCTGTGACGGGATTGGTCTACGACATCGCGGAGACACTGGCGTTCGTCGCAGACACCGCCATCCCGCAGAGCGGCGGCATGGTGGCGCCTCAAGTGTTCCATCTGTCGCAGGTAGAGTGCGTTCTGGAGCCGGGGTGGAACGCCGTTTCGTTCCCGTTTACGCCGAGACTGGATGACCAGACTGCGCTTCTGGCGATGAAGCCACTGGGATTTGCAAACGGGACGTTTGAGCGCGTCGAGACGCTGGGGGCAAACTGCGGATACTGGTTCTTCGCACGGGAACAAACGGTGCTCCTGGTGACGAAGCAGGCGATTGCGAAAAATCCGACATTCGTGAAGGGGTGGCAGTGCGTCGGCGTGTCTAAGGAAATGGATGTGCCGAATGGCTGTCAGGCATTTGCGTGGAAGCATGGCGCATTTGAACCCGTTCATGCTCTTGTTCCCGGAAAGACCTACTGGCTCTATCGGGAGAGGTAATTGCAAAACTTCTTTTTGAGTCAACAGAACACACAGAATACACAGAACTGTTTGTCCGCGCCAACGCGTGGCTCACCACTTGATATGAAACAAAATACAAAGCGCAAGCCGCCGCAAAGCGGCGGATTGCCTTCTGTGTATTCTGTGTATTCTGTGGACTCAAAGGCGCATTTGAACCCGTTCATGCTCTTGTTCCCGGAAAGACCTACTGGCTCTATCGGGAGAGGTAATTGCAAAACTTCTTTTTGAGTCCACAGAACACACAGAATACACAGAACTGTTTGTCCGCGCTAACGCGTTGCTAACCACTTGATATGAAACAAAATACAAAGTGCAATCCGCCGCAAGCGGCGGATTGCCTTCTGTGTATTCTGTGGACTCAAAAAGGAGTTTTACCCCGGGAGTGATGATCCTGTGCTCGTAGCACGGAAGCTTGCGTTGCAGACCGTTCCCGTGCAGGGGAGAGGTGCCACTATTCATGCGCGAGGGTGTTGCCAGTCACGATGCAGTTGGTGACGGTTTCGGGGTCGAAATAGACTCCCGGTTTGGGGACGTGCGGGGAGGAGATATAGGTATTGTTGACGATTTTGACGTTGTCGGCGTGGGTCAGGTAGAAGCACCCTCGGTAGGAATGGGGGTGTTTGCGAGGTTGGGGGTTGCGGAAGAGATTGTTACGGAAGGTCACATTGCCGGCGGAACTGATGAAGGCGATGAGGCCATAACTGTCGGTGAAGGTATTGTTTTCGAATAGGATGTCGTGGAGGATGGGGTAACGGGTGCGTTCGGAGGAGGGGTCGGTCTTTATGTAGACTCCCATGTAGATGTCGCGGACCCAGTTGCCATTGCGGACTTCGCTGGGATTGGACTGCTCGAAGGAGCAGTTGCGGACGACGATGTTGCTAGCGCCGTAACCCTCGCTCCATAAACGGAGTGTGTAGCCCGTCTCGATTTTCAGTGCACCCATCTGGTTGTGCCGGAACCGGCAGCGTTCGACGGTGATGTCGTGCGCTAGGAGAAGGACGCCGCGGGCGCGGTTGTCGTGGAAGAAGCAGTCGCGCAGGATGACGTTATGGGTGTTGTAGTTCCAGTTGAAGAGGATGAATCCGTCATATTTCTGTTCAGGAACGGGTTTTGCGAAAGTGATTTCGTAGACGCCTTTCTTTTCGTCGATGGTCTTGACGGATTGGATGGGTTCCCGGAAACCGCTGGGGGAGTAGTCGCCCTGGCGGAGTTCGAGGGGAGCGTCCGGAACGAAGGTCCAGCCGGTGCTGCGGGCATTCTGGGTGGTGACGGAGTTCTCGCCGGTCTTGCGGCAGAACGCAGTGCCGTCGTGGACGTTGAGGCAGTCGTCAGAGCCGTAGCAAAAGTCGCAGTTTAGCAATTTGAAATATCCGAGGGACTGCCCGATGTGGCAGTGGTCGGCGGTACAGGAGATGACACGTCGTTCATCGTCCTGCGGCGGACGAATGTTCACGCGGAGGAACTGCGTGTATTTTTGCTGGCCTGTGATGAGCGTCGCGTGTCCGGGCGTGGAGAGGATATCGACGTCCTCCAGCGTGAGGTGGCGGTTGTTGCTCATCAGAATGCAGTTCATATCGTAGTAGTAATGCTGCAGGCGATACTGTTGGCCGACTTGGAATCGGCCCGGTCCGCTCTTGATGCGCATGACATTGCCGCTGATCCACTCGATGTCGGGCTTGTTCCTCCCGATGTACATCTCCAGGGCGCGCTCCTGATCGCCTTCGTATCCGATGGATTTCAGGGCAGGATCCCAGGGGGAGAGGAACGCCATTCGGGAGGTTTTCGCGGGGTAATCTTCGTAATGCAGAAACTTCAAATCGTAGTGTTCGGGAGCGACTGCGACGACTTCCACGAGGCTCGCCAGGGGTTCGCGCTCCCAGTCCCAGTCGAACTTGAGGTTTTTGACGACGACGCGATCGCAGCCTTCGATGTGGAGGCTGACGTTTTTCGTGCGCCAGCAGACGAGGCGTGCACCCTTGCCGTCCAGGGTGAGGTCCTGGAGGTTTGCGAGGTGGATGGGGGTGTCGTCATCAAGGCAGCGGTAGTCGCCGGGAGCCAGTTCGAGGACGGAGGCCTTGTTTGCGCGGCAGAATGCGATAGCCTGGTTGAGGGACGCGAAGTTGTGGTCGTTACTTTGAGAGAAACCGAAATCGGAGGCTTTCACGACCGCGCCGCCCGTCGGACGCGGGCGTTCCACTTCAAACTCCTCTGCGCCTTTCGGGAGTTCGCCGAAGTCTCCCGTAAAGGGCTTGCCACCGATGGGAAGGAAACTGCCGCTCTGCGCAAGAAGCGACACCGCAGACAATAACAACGCAAATGTGAGATTTTGGGTAGGCATGGTACGCATAGGGGCACAACTCGTAGAAACTCTTAGGGGCACAACTCGTAGAAACTCTTAGGGTACAACTCTTAAGGTTTTGCAGGGCCGCGCGTCTGCGCGGCCCTACTAGTCACTTAGAGCAAGAAAGGTGCAATGTTGAGGGAGAGACGCTGGTAGGCGAGAGGCGTCATATGGGTGCCGTCTTCCCAGGAGTATTGCGCGGCGAGTTGCCCGTTTTCGTCTACGAGGGTGGAGAAATGGTCGACGTAGATGGTGTGGTTTTGCGCGGCCCAGTCCTGGAGTTGCGCATTGACCCAGCGGATGCGGTCCATGTACGGGAATCGGTCCCATTTGTCGGGATATCGGAGCGGCAAAATGGATTGCAGGACAACCTCAATCCCGCGTTCTTGGAGGATTTTCGTAATGGCGATGAGGGATTGGAAGGTGTATTCCTGGGGATGGTTTTGGATTCCGTTGATGCCAGCCATAAGGAAGACACGGCGCGGGCACCAGTCGAAAACATCGCGCTGGAGGCGTATGTAAAGTCCTGCAATGGAATCTCCTGGAATGCCTCGATTGAGGACGTTCTTGCCAGGGAAGTATTCCACGACGGGCCAGCGTGCGGTGATGGAATCCCCGAAGAAGAGATTGTCGATACCGCCCGGAAGGGTGGGAAGGATGAAGTTGTGGGCGCGCGTGAAGTCGCGTTCCCAGTCGCTGCCCTGGAAGCCACATTCCGCATTGTGAAGGATTTCCGTTGTGAACGGTTCCGGGATGGGAGTGAGGAGTGTGTCAGGTCTGCGGGTGAGGGTGATGTTCACGAGGAACATGTTTGCCGCATCGGGATTGGTCAGTTCCAGCGTGCGAAGAGAGATTTTCCCTGTTTCCCCTGGCATTGCGCGGAAGAATCCGAGCCAGGAGGCCTTGGTTTCGTGGACTCCGATGGAGACCACTCTGTCAGCCGTGAGGACCTTTTCTATAGAGAAGTGCCCATTCCATTCGAAACGTACCTTGCGCTGTCCCAGCCATGAGTTTCTGCCGTGAGACCAACGCTTCAGCGTGGCGACTTCTATATCGTAGAGACCGCCCTCTGGGAAGAAAACATCCCATTCGACGACATCGGCCGGGTTGTGCCAACTGGCCAGCGAACCGTCGTTCTGCACCTCGCTGTGCGCTGTTGTGGCTTCGTTTTCTCCGGCGGCACCGACGGCTTGCCCCCCTGACACGGCAGCCGCCTCGCCGTGGTGAATGGTTGCAAGAGCAGGAGAGAGTTCCAGAACGCCGTTCTGGGGAACCAGAGTCTGGTTGACGATGGGGGACTCGGCAAACTCCAGCGTGATGACGGGCAGGAGGGACTCGGGACGCGTCCCGAGTTGGAGCTGGAGCGTTTCGCCATCTTGCTGGAACGGGACATCTGCGTGAATGACCTTGGACTGTAAACCGTTGAGTTCAAGAGAATCCTTCCAGTCGCGCACGAAGAGCTGGAGGCGGTTTCCGTCCTGGGTGCAGCATCCCCATGGGAGGTTTTGCGGGAATGGGGACGGTTCGCTATGGGAAATGGCATGTTCGGGGATGGAGGACTTCCATTCGGCGAGTTTGCGGAGGACTTGACGCGCCGGCTCGGGGAGGAGACCATCGGGTTGCGGGCCAATGTTGAGAAGGCAGTTAGCGTTACGGGAGGCCAGGGAGGCGAGGCGCCAGGCGATGGATTCGGGGGACTTCCAGTTGTGGTCGTCGTACTTGAATCCCCAGGTGTCGTTAAGGGTGAGTGGCGATTCGCAGGGGACGGAGGAACGTGCGGACATGATCATATTGTCGCCGAGGCTCATGAAGTCCTGGCAGTTGTTCCCGATGCGGCTGTTAATCATGCAATTGGGTTGCAGGGAGTGCACCAGATCGCGGATTTGCTGGCTGTACTCTGGTTTCATTGTGAGGGGGCAGTCACACCAGAGTTCGCAGACAGGACCATAGTTGGTGAGAAGTTCGGTGAGTTGCGGGACGACTTTGGTGCGGAAGTATTTGTCAAAGTCCTTTTGTGTGCTGTCTGGGAAGTCCCAGGTGTTGCTCCAAGTCATGTTGCTGCCATTGCGGGAATTGTTGGCGGGATCGCCGCCGTCCTTTTCATGCCAATCCAGGAACTGGGAGTAGTATATGCCGAAACCGACATCGTATTTGGCGCAGGCGTCTGCGAGTTCGCGAAGCGGGTCCCGGTGGAACGGGGTGGCGTCCACGATATTGAAATCGCTGGCCTTGGTTTGGAACATGGAGAAGCCGTCGTGGTGCTTGGAGGTGATGACGATGTAGTTGATGCCGGCGGCCTTTGCTTCGGAAATCCACTGCTCTGCGTCAAATTTGACGGGATTGAACTGCTTGGCGAGTTGGGCGTATTCGGCGTTTGGGATGCGGAATCGGGATTGAATCCATTCGCCGATGTACTCCATGGTTTTGCCCTTGTAGCGACCGCCTAGGACGGCGTAAAGCCCCCAGTGGAGGAACAGCCCGAAACGCTTGTGCCGAAAATTGTCGATTGTGGTTTGGTTCATGATTATTCCTCCAGGCGAAGGATGGAGTGACGTGCATTTTGCAATTGGAAGGACGCTTTGTTTTTGACAAGTTTGCCTTGGCCGGCCAGAAGCGTGAGGTTTGACGCCTGGATCGTGATGAACGGTGCGCGTTCTTCGTTGGGGATGAGGAGGTAACGGGTTCCGTCGTCTGCGATTGACAGTTCGGCATGAGAGGAGATGGGCGGGAGGATGGAGCGGATGCCGATGGCGTCCAAGACATCGGGCGTGGGACCGATGGCAGAGAACCAGAAGGTTCCGTTGCCGACCATGCGGCGGAAGAGAATCGGCTGTCCCGAATCGGAGCGGAGGAGGACCTCCGTTTCGTCTGCCGGTTCGAAAACGGGCAGGTCAATCCTCTGTCCGTGAAAGGAATCGTTGATGTTATCGACGAGTGTGACTCCGATGATGTCGTGGATGGGTCCTCCTGGCAGGGCTTTGTGAAGGCGTCCCTCTGGGGAGATGTCTCCGAAGGGTGCGCAAGCGAGGATGGAGCCGCCCGCGTGAAGATGCAGGAGGAGATTGTTTGCGCCAGCCTGGTCCAGGACGAGTTGGAATGGAAGGATGAGGAGGTGGGCGTCGGGAATGTCGTCTTGAATGGTGACGGTCTGGAATGGGATGTTTCGTTCGTGGAGGAGACGCGCCATTTCGCCGAGTGCGCGGACGTGGTGGGCGTCGCCGATGATGTGCCGAATGCGGTTGTTCATTGCATGAACCATGCTGCAGGAGGCGCGGTCGTAGACGAGGGAAACTTGACTGGCTGGACGCAATTTGCGCAGGGAGGGATTCTCCGCGAGCAATGCCCCGAACTGCGCGGCAGCGTCGCCACGGACGGAGCGGCGCCCGTCCGCCAGAAGCAGCCCACGCCCGCCGCATTGGAAGCCCGAAACGAACGGGCGCAGTTTCCAGAAGAAAATGCCTCGGCAGTGGGAAAAGAGCGCTTCCTCGCACCAGTCGAGCAGTTCGTCGGGTTCGACGCGTTCGGTCGGGAAGAGGTCGGAATAGTAGTGGCTCTGCATTTCGGAGACGGTGAAACCTTTTCCGCGCGAAGCCATGTCCGCGCCGGCGAAGGTGAGTCGTCGTAGGCTGGGGGAGCCGTCTTTGAGGAGGCGTCCGCCCGTTTTAGGGTAGAAGGAGATTCCGAAATTGCCGACTGCGTCCGCGAGGAGTCGGTCGTCCGTCCCACGATCGAATTCGCTCCAGACGGGATTGGTCATGACATTGTCCGCGATGACGAAATGGACGGGGTCGAGTTCATGAACGATTTCGCGCCACTGCCGTGCAATGTCGGCGAGATTCTGCACGCGGAACTCCTGCCAGTCGGTTTCAGGGGTGACGGAGGCCCAGGTGACGGGGTCCCGTCGGATTTGCGAGAAGTCTGTATAGCTTTTTGCCCAGAATTGGTTGAGTGCAGAAATGTCACTGTACTTGTTTTTGAGCCAATCTTGGAAGAGTTTCCAGGTAATGGGGTCGTAGGAGAGAAAATGGGTTTCATTCCAGATGTCCCATCCGACGAGGGCAGGGTGGTTCATAAGTGGAGGAATGACGGTCTGGAAGAAGTTTTTGAGGATTTGCTGGACTTCGGGATGGTTGTAGTTGAGTTCGCCGAGCCCATTTTGCATCAAGGCGGGCTTGCCGTCCTCGTCCAGAACGGCATATTCAGGCTTCCAGAGGCAATCGGGAAGGTATTCGAGGTTGGAAACTTGTCCAGTGAGTTCGATGATGACAGAGAGGCCGGCCTCTGCGGCACAGTCCAGAACCATCTTTTGGCGGGAGAGGTCGGGTTCCCCGTTTTCATAGAAGAGAGGCGGCCAGAGGACGAGAGTATTCATCCCCATGTCTCGCATGTCGTTACAGCGTGCGGAGACTTCTTTTCGTGTATCTTCGCGGTCAAGCAGAAGGACTGCGCCGTAGTCGAAGCGGGGGTTAAGTTTTTGCATAGTTCACCTCGTAGGAGAGCGAGTCGGTTGGTTCGAGCAGGGCCAGTTTTCCAGTGGTACGGGGGCCGTAGATGGACGGACCTGCTTCGAATGGGACGAGTTTTTGTGCAAGGCAATGAATGGATGCACGGAGGGAGGCATCCGTGTCAAAGAAATGGATGACAATGTTGCAGCCTTCTGGAAATCCGCCCGTGAATTGCGCCTGGCAACCGAGTTTGGCCGGACCGGGGAGCCATCGGAGGCGCATTACCGTGTCGCAGACGGGAGTGTACTCTGCCTCATTGCAGAAGCGAAACTCCATCGGAGACAGGTTGCGCGGCACCAGCAATTTCCCATTCGACAGGCGCAGCATCGGGAGAAATGGCAGGACCGCGCCCGAATACGGGGCGGGACACTTGTGGCCGATGTAGGGCATCGGCATGAACTTGGAACTGACATCGACCTCGACGTCGTTCTCCCCCGTGATGCGGTTGTGCCAGAAGAACATGTTCTTGGTGAGGCGGTTCGCTTCAGGGATGATGTAGTGCAGACCAGTCGTGGCGGAGTTGCTCACCGTGATTTGGGGACCAGGCAGGGTGCGGACATAGTCTTCCAAGGCAGCGGGGAGCGGTGGTGCCACGTGTTCGCCAGTCGCGAACTTTGCGGCCAGGGCGAGGCCGTAGACGCCGTAGCCCTGAGCCTGGACGTGGGTGGTGTATTCGTCCCAGATGCCTTGGTCGAATGCCTTGTCACGGCCGATTTTCCCGTCTTGGCGCAAGCCGGTCTTCTGGAAGAATGCGAAGAGCGCCTGCGCGGCGGTCTCTCCATATTGGGTCAGGTGATGGGTCTGGGCGACTTCCCACAGGAAGATTTTTTTGACCTCGGCTTCCCCTCGAAGGGAACGGCCCCATTTGGCGAACTCGCCGTCCTGGTCGATGAGATAGATATCGTTGTCACAGGCCTCTTGCAGGAGTTGGAAGATGCGGTTGTGGAAGGGGGAGGACCATTCGTGGATTTCATCGTAGTGGAGTAGGAGCCCGAGGATTTCGGCGGAATAGGCGTCGATGCGTCGGTCATTGCGGTCGCCACGTCCGTCATCATCATTGAAGAAACCATTTCCGAGGTATCCGTCAAGCATGTATTGGATACAATCGTTGGGATTGACGGTGAGTTGGGAGATGTAGCCGAAGCGCAGGCGTAGGGTATCAATGAATGCGGCGGCGACGTGGTAGTTACGGGAGGCTTCGAGAAGGAAGCGCATGTCAATCTGCCGGAAGAATCGCTTGAGTTCGGCGCGTTCGGAGTCGGAGAAGAGCGCGGGGAACTCCCGGGGTGCGAGAAACTGCGAATAGAGGAGGGCGAAGGTGCTCCAGGCGCTCTTGGTGTCGTCCACGCGAACGGTGGCGAGGGTCCAGCGGCGTGTGAGGTCCTTCAGGTCAAGACCGTCCAGGGACCACCCGGCGAGGGTGGCGCGAATGACCGCACCCAGAATGAACCACCCGGAATCCTTGGTATCGATTTCTCCGTCGACGACCATCCGCCCGTCTTGGTCCGTGTGCCGCGCCACGAAGACAAGTGCCTGGTCAAGTGCATGGAGGTAGATTTCTTGCTTCATGGTCTGTGTTGCTGGCAAAGGGCAGCGCTTTCTTTCAGGAGGGTGCGGAATGGCTTGAGTTCGAAATCGCGCTGGACATCCGGAATGGCGAGAGTTGGGTCTTCAGAAGAGAGAAGGAGGTAGCCGAGGTCGGGGTCACTCTGGAGCAGGACTTTCTTGCCGTATTTTCGCAGGACGTCGGGCATTTTGGAAAGATTGTCGTCGCTGTGCATCAGGAGGCAGTCCAGATTGATGCGTGTACGGACGATACGTTCGTAGAAGCATGCGGAGGCGATGGTTTGCCCAAGTGGATTGATGATGCGGGAAAGACCGTCCTTGACGGCGGTGATGAGATAAGCCCCGGTACGGAATGCCCAGTTGTTGCAAATCTGGCCGCCGTTGCACATGCTGGCGTAGCAGAGAATGTTGGGAGCCAGTTCGCAATATTGGTCTCGCAAGTCATCGAAATTGATGTCGTAGCAGATGGCACCGCCGATGGTGCCGCAAGGAGTCTGGACGATGGTCGCGCCTTTGCCGGGAGTGATGCCCATTGCGATTTCGCGCGGCGTGGGATAGGTCTTGCGGTAGTCGCCGAGAACCGTTCCGTCCTTGTCGATGTAAACCAATGCATTGTAGATGCGTCCACCTTCCCGTAATTTCAAATCGGCGGCAACGAGGCATTGGCAGTTTTGTGCCAGGGAACGGAAACGGTCCAGGAAGGGCGCTGGCGACTGCGTGACCGTTTCCGCCTCTTCCATTTTCTGCGCCCGAGATTCCACGCCTTCGCAGAAGACCACCAGGTCAATGCCAGTTCCCGCAAGACGACGTTCTGCCTCGTCCACCTGTCCCCACACCATCTCCGGGGAGAACAGCTTCTGCTCCGAACACTGGAAGGACACGCCTGCAACATCTAGGTATCTTGACATATTTTTCCCTTTTGCCTTGCAGCAAGTTCCTCGTGTGGAGCACTAGACCGGCTAGACGGGCTAGCCTCTCTAGAACCTCTAGGACCTCTAGCCAGTCTAGTTGCTAAAGATGAGTTTGCGGAATGCGGAGCGCAGTTTCCACTTGGCTTCCTTGCGGGGACCGACGAGTTCCGCGTGGAATGCCCATGTGAGAGGTTTGAAGAGGATTTTGAGGAGACTGATTTCCTTGAGCGCCTCGCCAGAAACCTTCATGTTGATGGTGTCGTCCAGCCAACTGTAGGTGCCAGTGGCGGAGAGCGCGAAGATGGTGCCGTTCGTGTTGAGGCGTTCCAGTTCCAGATGGGTCCCGCGGAAATGCAAGTCGGCGTCGACCTCTGAGATTTTGCCGAAACTTGACGAGCCCAGCAGCGTTCCCAAGGAACGCATCAGGGGAGCCTGCCAGAAATCTGCTTCGCGGATGGAAAGGGTGGCGTCGCCTTCGACATAGTAGGGCAAACCAGCCCAGCCATACAGTAGGTGAAGGCGACACTGGGCGTCCACGTAGCCCGTGAGGTTTTGCGTCTCCTTGTCAGGTTCCTTGCCACCTAGACGCGTAAGGAAGGAACTCAATTCTCCCCAGCTGATTTTGTGTCCCGACACCAGCAGTTCCCCTTTTGCCTTCGTAAGGTCATAAAGTCCTGTGAAAAGAAGATTGCCTTCATACTTCTTTGTCTTGCAAAAATGTCCCTTGATGGTATTCCAGGAGACGATATTGTCCTTCAAGGTCCAATCCACTTCCATATCGGTCATTTTCAAGGAGAGCCACTGTGCCTCCGGGGAGATGACTTTCCCTGAAAGTTGCAGAGAGGAGTCTCCTGACAGGAAGAAACTGCCTTCACAGGTGATGTTGCTTTTTTCGGAAAACTTGGTCCCTTCGAACTCCTTGCTG
>JAFRLI010000158.1 GCA_017431255.1 Victivallales bacterium | reverse complement strand
GCCCAGCCGCGTCCAGAGAGTCCAGCGTGGTTTTGGCACCAGGCGGCCCGCAGTTCATCGGCACGAACGACGGTCTTCTGCACGGGACCGGTCTGGAATGCCTGGAGAGCCTCCTGGGCACGGTCGAGACATTCCGGGAGGTTTCCGGACAGCTGGTTTTGTTCGGCGAGTGCGAGGTTTTGGAGGGCGTCCTGGTTGGCATGGGAACCGGCGAAGGAGCGTGCGAGGCGTGCGTCTTGGAGAAGGGTCGTTGCCGCCATTTGCGGGGCGTTGGGAAGGTGCTTTGCGATGAGCGCGAGGAGCGTGCGGGCACCGTTGATTTGGTCTTCATTGCGATAGACCTGGGTCATCCAGAATCCGGACGGACCTTCGAGGATGGCTGGCCAGGTGGTGGGACTTCCCTGGGCGTTCTTCCACCAGGCGGTTGCGCGGAGGTGCATCGGGAGGGCGCTGACACCGATGAAGCCTGCGGTCTGCTGTCGGAAGCCGCGCGCGGCTGGCAGGGCGCGTGGGTCGGGGTAGATGCCCGTCATTGCGAGCGACGGGGAGTCGCATTTGATGTAGCGTCCGGCAGGCATGTCGAGTGCCGCCGCCAGGCGTGGGGGGAGATTGTGGAAAACGCCGATGCGTCCGCCGCGACGGATGTACGAAACGAGGTTGGAGATTTGGTCGGGAGAGAGTGCCTCGGGAAATGGGACAAGGAGCATTTTATAGGGGAGAAGGGTGCTGTATCCGATGTCGTTTTCGTGCAGGATGGCGGGGTGCAGTCCCGTGGAAAGGAGGGCCTCGCAAAGGGCGGAAAGGTAGCGTTGGGATTCCTTTGCGAGCGTAGCATCGTCGCCAGTGAGGACGGCGATACTTGAATTGGGCTGGACGAACTCGAGGGAGAGGAGGAAGAGAGTGGCGGGGCCGATGCCTCCTTTCCAGGCGGAGATGCGGAGCAAATCGCAGTCGCGCCAGGTGATTTGTTCTCCTTCTGGGGTGAAGCGGCTTTTGGGGATGAGGATGTCACACCAGGATTCGCCATTGATTTCGAAGTTGGCGTTCTGCCAGATGCCGCCGGCGCGGATGTGAATCTGGAATTGGGAGACCAGTTCGGGATTGCGGCAGCAGAGTTTGAGCCGGAGCCCTGTGACCTGGGAGAGGTCGAGGTGGAATGGGATGTCCCAGCAGGCGCGGCGTGAAGAGCCGTTGTTGAAGATGGCCTGCAGTTGCAGGTACTGCGTGGCACCCGAACGCAGGAGTACGGGCGTGCAGGCATTGCCGCTGATGCGTGCGACGGCAGCGGTGCGTGCAAGATCCATCTGCTGTGCGCAAAGAGGCAGAAGAAGTGCGAAAAGCAGGGGGAGAAGGTGTCGTGGGTGGAACATCAGAGGGATTCCTTGAGGAGTTGCGCGACGTGGGTGCCCCAGCGGTTCCAGGAGAACTGGCTGGCGCGGGCGTGGCCGGCTTCGATGAGTTCGGCGCGGCGGGAATTGTCCAGGGAAAGGAGACTTTGCGCGAGAGAATCGGGGGCATTTCGGGGAAAGGAGATTCCCGCGCTGCCTGCGGTTTCGAGGAGGGCCGGGCAGTCGCTGTGAAGGACAGGAGTGCCGGCTGCCATGGCTTCCAGGACAGGGAGGCCGAACCCTTCTACGAGGGACGGAAACACGAAGGCGAAGGCGTGCTGGTAGAATCCAGGAAGTTGCCCGGCAGGGACGGGACCTGCCAAATAGACGGTTCCTGGACCGCTCCAGTTGCGTGCGCGCTGCAAGAGGGAGGCGCATTTCCAGGCAGGACGTCCTGCGAGGACGAGCGGGATGCGCAGGCGTTCGGCGCAGCGAGCATAGGCGTCCAGAAGGGTAGGGAGGCCTTTCTTGGGTTCGAGATTGCCGACAAAGAGGAGGTAGGGACCTTCGAACGGGAGCGGCGGGCGCGGTGCAGGGGTGGCGAATCGGGAGTAGTTCACGCCGAGCGGGACGACCTCCACGGGAAGCATGCCGAAGCGCGCGTGGAGGCGGTCGGCGACGTCGCGGGAGGAGGCGAGAATGTGGGAGGCGCGGCGGACGCTGCGCGGGAGGAGGGTGCGGATGTGCAGGACGTTACGGTAGGAGCACAGTTCGGGGTGTTCCAGCGCGATGATGTCGTGCACATGCAGGAAAATGGGCGGGCCTTTGCGCAGCGGGCAGGTGTATGCGAGAGAGCAGAGTGCGCTGGCGTCGCGGAAGTGCCGGGGCAGAAGCATCTGCTGCCAGAGGACGCGCCCTGGTGCCGGACGCGCCCATGCGGGAGGACGTTCCATCCATTCCTCAAAGCCAAACACGCGACAGCCGGGAAACTGCTCTCGCAGCGCGCGCGCTTCCTCAAGGACGGCGTTCTGCACGCCAGACCAGGGGGCGCGTGCAGCGGACGCGTCCACTAGAAGCTGAGGATATATCTGCGTTGTTTCGGGCATGGGATTGTGTTGGACCTGGGCCGCGCGGAGCGCGACCTTGCAGAACCTTGGGCGGCGGGTGTGGGTGGTTAGCGTTTTGCGAGGAGGAAAGCGGCGGTGGTCCAGAGCCAGCGTTTGCTGAGGATGTCATCCCAGAGCATGCAGAAGAGAACGGCAAGCACGAAGGCGACGGCGAGGGAGTCGGGAGCATGCTTGGCAAAGGAGAGCCAGAATGCGAGGAGGAGTGCGAGTGCGAATGGACCGAAGAGCGCGAGTTGATTGAGGTATTCGTTGTGGGGGTCCATGAAATTGCAGAAGCCGTCGAGTTGCTGTTCGGCATTGTAGGCGTGCAGGATGCGTTCTGCGCGGGGGCGGTCTACAAATTGGGGATATTGATAGACGACTTTTTGCGGTCCAAGGCCGAGAATGTTTTTGGGGAGGGAGGCCTGGACCATTTTGGCATAGGCGAGTTGGTGGATGGTGTACATTCCCGGCGTGGTGTTCAGGAAGGGCGGGGTGTTTTTCAATGGGAAGGTTGTGTACAAGACGGTGGTTTCGCAGAAGAGTCCTGCCAGCAGCACAGGAACCCAGCAGAAACGCGATAGGCGAGGAAGGTGTGGACGAAATAGCTCCCCGAGGAGACCGCATACGACCGCCATCCCCATCAGGGCGTGCTTGCTCATGGTAAATGCCAGGCAGGGCAGGGAGAATACCAGCAGAAGAGCGAACAAGGCGGTGCTTCGCGTGTCGTTTGTGGCAGGAACCTGTCCCTGACGAACCAATGCGCGGGTTTTCTGCGTGACGGCGAGCCAGCCACCGCATGCCAATGCAAGAGGCAACGCAAAGAACGACCCCGTGAAGTTGGGATTCCCCAGCGTGAAGACATATCGTTTGCTCAGGAAGGACATCGCGGTTCCTTCCATTTGTTGCGATTGGAACCCGAAGGAAGGGACCAAACCCGTCTGGAAGAGAATCCAACCGAACAACATTGCCGCCAGAATCCCGCAGCCAAGCCAGAAGGCAATGCGGGAGGGCAGTGGATGCTTGATATAAAATACAAACACCACTGCACAGTAGACGAAAACTCCACACTCGTAGGCAAAGAAAAAGGCGCTGGCAAGGGTATATTGCCCACCAAGCAGGAAATGAAACAACGTGGCAAAGAAAGTAACGCCAAGATACGCAAGCAACAATAAGAGCAACGGGTATCTCTGGAATATCTCCAGAAGGTGCTTTCTTGTGGGAAAGAATGTCGTTTTGCCTGCCGGCAGGAGAAGGCAGAACATAATCGGCACGAGAACGTCCTCCAGCGAGGCACGGAAAGGCAGCGTGATGTGCAACGTCATCAGCACAATGTACAACACACCCACAACGCGCGCGATGCGCTCTCGCAACATTCCATTGTCCCGTTCATTCGTCATACCAATTTACTATAGGGCATAAATGCCGTTTTTCCAGTAGATGCCTCGAAGTTGCGGCGTTTAGCTAGCCGATCGTGCCTTACAGCGGAGATGTGGCGACGGCGTCCCGCCGTCGATTGCACGCCACCCTTGTCTGGCACGATAGAGATGATAGCACGCCAACGACGG
>JAFRLI010000157.1 GCA_017431255.1 Victivallales bacterium | reverse complement strand
GGGGATGAAGACGGAAGGGGAAACGGAGCGCAAGGTCAGCATCAACTACTTGAATGCGGCCATTGAGACCCCGAACATTCTTTTGGCGGACGATGTCCTGGACCAGGGATTCACGCTGGCCGCGGTGAAGTCGCAACTGGAGAAGGAACATCCTGGTGCCACGGTCAAGACCACGGTTTTGTTACAGAAACGCCTGGAGAATCCATCGCCGGAGGTCCGTGCGTTGCGGGAGCGGTTCCGTCCGGACTACATTGGATTTGAGGTGGAGGACCGCTGGATCGTCGGGTATGGCTTGGATGTGGACGAGTTGTTCCGCGAACTTCCCTATGTTGCGCTTGCGCGGGAAGAGGCCTTCCGATAGGAGGAATGCATGGGGGAAACGCTCTACGATTGCACCTGGCCGCAGGATGAACTGGACCGGCAGTATCACGACACGGAATGGGGCGTGCCCTTGCACGATGACCTGCGCCAGTTCGAGTTCCTATCTCTGGAAGTGATGCAGTGCGGATTGAACTGGCATTTGATGCTCCAGAAACGACAGATTTTCCGTTCCTGTCTCGCAGAATTCGATTTTGAACGCCTGGCGCACTTCAGCGAAGACGATATTCCCCGCATCTTTGAAACGCCAGGCATGATTCGTTCCCCGCGCAAGGTGATGGCGATTGTGAACAATGCCCGGCAGTTCCTTGCCATTCGCCGCGAGTTCGGAACTTTCTCCAAATATCTCTGGAACTACTCTGGCGGAAAGACGATCATTTACCGCTCGCACGCCAAAGGGGATTGTCCCGCCTCCAACGAACTCTCCGACATCATTGCCCGCGACCTGAAGCAACGCGGTTTTAAGTTCCTCGGTAGCATCACCGTCTATTCCCACCTCCAGGCCTGCGGCGTCATCAACGACCACCCTCGCGAGTGCCCACGTTATCAATATATCCGCCAGAACTTCCCTTGTGTGATTAAGTAGCGACGGCGTCCCTCCGTCGGAACGAATCATCTTCCCACGAGTGCGCGTTGTTTGAGGTGTTGCAACAGCGCGTCGATCGGATTTTTGTTAGTCGAAAGCAGCTGGTGGTCGATTCCGAGGGAGGCGCAGGTTTGTTTGCAGTGGAGTAGGAACGTGCCGATGGTTTGTTGGTATGCTTCGCGGATTTCGCGGGGGTTGGTGGTGATTTTGTCCGTGGTTTCGAGGTCTTCGAAGGCGGCGGATTCGCGGAAAGGGAAGTCGATTTCGGCCTGGTCGAGGATTTGGTAGACGACGACGTCGTGCTTGCGTCGTCGAAAGTGAGCGAGTGCGGCCTTGATTTTGTTGATATCGTCGAATAGATCGGAAAGGATGACGACGAGGCCGCGTTTGCGTGTTTGTTCAGCGATGAGGTGAAGGGTAGCAGCGAGGTCGGTTTTGGCGTCGGGCGTGGTATTGGCGAGGGTATTTGCGAGGGTACGGAGGTGTTCGGGGCCGTTACGTGGGGGGAGGATTTGTCGGCAACGGCTGTCGAAGATGGCGAGTCCAGCGGTATCCTGGTGGTGGATGGTGATGTAGGCGATGGCGGTTGCGAGGGTGGAAGCGTATTGGAACTTGGAGGTATCCTTGCTAGCGTAGGCCATGGAGCGGGAGGAATCGACGAGCAGGTGCACGCGCAAGCTGGTTTCCTCCTCGTATTCGCGCAGGTAGAGGCGTTCATTGCGGCCGAACACGCGCCAGTCGAGGTGCTTGGGGTCGTCGCCAGGAACGTACTGGCGATAATCTGCGAATTCGACGCTGACGCCCTTCAGGTTGGAGCGGTGCGCACCGGCCGCCGCGCCTTCGACCGTGAAGCGCGAACCAATGGAGACGCGTCCGAGTCGCGCCAGGTCTTCGGCAGTCAGAAAATGGTAGATTCCGTCTTGGGGCATGGGAGTGAAAATGAGAACCTCTAGAACCTCTAGGGGAGATGAATTGCAAAACGGGAGATATGCTTTACATTAATGGCAAAGTGTGGGAAATCAAGGGGGTCTGGTGATTTTTGTGGTGCATGGGTGTTTTGCACGGTCGTTCTTCCGGCGGTAGGGGGATATGGCCGCGCGGAGCGCGTCCTGCAAAACCGACGCCGCGCCAGACGTCGGCCATAGAAGGAAGCCCATGGGTCGTTTGAATCTGGAGTGAGAATTGTCGAACGAGCAGAAAATATTTCGTTCACAGGATGTGCCACGCAGTCCCGGTGTGTATGTGTATCGGAACCGTGCGGGGGAGGTCATTTATGTGGGGAAGGCGCGGAATTTGCGGAGTCGGATGAGCCAGTATTTTCGTCCATCGACGCTGAACAAGGAGGATCCGCGTCGTCGCGCATTGATTTTAAGCATTGCGTCGTACGAGGTATTTCCCGTTGCGACGGAGGCGGAGGCGCTGTTGTTGGAGACGCATTTCATCAAGCAGTACGAGCCCCGGTACAATGTTTTGATGCGGGACGACAAGCGTTTCATGCACATTGTGGTGGATATGGCGGAGGAGTATCCGCGCTTGCAGTTGGCTCGGATTCGGAGGGAGGACCGTCGCATCTACATTGGCCCATTTCCGCAGACGTATGCCTTGCGGGAGACGGTGACGTTCTTGAACGTTCGCTACCGCCTGCGCACCTGCGAGACCCTTCATCCCGATGCAGAGACGCGCAAGCATTGCCTGGAGGAGACCATTCGAGGCTGCATGTGCCCCTGCACGGGTGCCGTGACGAAAGAGGAGTATCGTGCCCGCGTGGAGCAGGTCCTGGGGTTATTCCGTGGCGAAGGCGCTCCCGAACTTCTTCTGGAACTGGATGCCAAAATGCGCGAGGAGTCTGCAGCGATGCGTTTCGAGGAAGCCGCACGTCTTCGGGACATCATCACCAACTTGAAATCGGTCTTGGAACCCGCGCGGCGTTTCCGCAATCAGACCATGATCACGCGTGGCGCGTTGAGCGATCCGCGCGGTATGGAGGCTCTGCAACAGGCTTTGGGACTGGACCATCTCCCCGTAAAAATGGAATGTTTTGACAATGCGAACATCTCCGGACGCTTCGTTGTGGGGTCCATGGTCCATTTCGAAAATGGGAAGCCCGATACCTCGCAGTATCGACGGTTCAAAATCCGCTCCGAAACTGCGGTCGATGACACTGCCTTCATGGAAGAGGTTCTGACGCGCCGCTACACGCGTCTTCTGGAGGAGAGCCAGCCGCTGCCCGACCTCATCGTGGTGGACGGCGGCAAAGGGCAGGTGAACGCCGCTGCACGGGTCTTTGAGCGTCTGGGGCTACAGATTCCCTTCTGCGGTCTCGCCAAGCAAATGGAACTGATTGTCCTGCCCGACGGCAAAGGCGGTCCGATTCTTCTCCCGCGCGACAATCCGGGGCTGCGGCTGCTGCAGGCGATACGCGATGAGGCGCACCGCTGGGCCAATGGTTTCCATCGCGAACTTCGCAACAAGCGCATCTACGATTCCATTCTGGATGATATTCCTGGCATTGGAGAATCCCGCAAAGTGTTGCTTCTCAAGGCATTTGGTTCTGTTCGAACACTTGCCCAGAAAACGCCGGAGGAGATAGCCGCGAAGGTGTCTGGCATCGGTCCCGAACTCGCCGCGCATATCCACGCCTATCTGGAAAGCCATCTTTAGCAGCGGGTTCGATTATTTGTGGAGGGAGAGCCAGAAGCGTTTGTAAGGCTTTCCCGTGTAGATGTTTTGACCGTGGGTTTCAGGAATGAGGAAGGCGTTGCGAAGCGCGAGCAACTGGAGGGCGAGGAGGATGGCAAACAGGGCGGCGTAGGCCTCTGTCGGGTATATTCTTACACCTGATTGCCCATAGGTGACGGGGAATTGGTCGAGAACGAGACCGGAGACGGTTCCCAGGACGCCGATAATGGTGTAACTGTAGAGGTTGATGATTCCGAGGGCGGTGCCGATGTGTTCGGGGGGATTGGTTTCGCGCGTGAAGGCCGCGCCGATGGGAGTGAGACTGCCCCCGATACCGAAGCAGAGAATACACCCCGCCAGAAGAATGCCGCGTCCGGCAAAAGGACCCGTGGCCATGGAGATCAGAATTGTTACAATGGCGAGGCTTGGAACAATGCTGGTGGCAAGATAGAAGACGCGTCGTCGGTTGCCTGTCAAGGTGGAGAGGATTCCCATCACCTGCCCGCAGATGGACGGGATGACCACCAGAATGCCAGAGATGGTTGCAGCCTGCAGACGGCTTAGTTGCGCGATGTCACAGAGGAACTTCCCGCTGATGACAGTGAGAATGATGTAGTAAAGACCGAAATTGATGCAGCCGACGGAGGCTCCGAGGAGGGTCCAGTAGTTGGTGAATACTGAACGAAATGAGGCAAGATTGATGGTGACATTGCGAACTGGTGTTTTGGGAATGAAATACCAGAGGGAAGCGATTCCGAGGAGGGAGACAAGGGTGAGGAGACCGGCGAAGAGCATGCTTTTACGCCAGCCAAAGATGTGGCTGGCCTGGGCGAGAGGGGCGGTGGCGGCGACGCTTCCGAGGTAACCCGTCAAAAGGAGGATGGAGACCACGAGGGCAAACTTCTGCGGAAAGAGATGGTCTACTTCCTTGACCAGGCTCAGGTAGCCGCCAGCGCATCCGAGACCGATGAGAATGCGGCACGCAAGAAGCATCCAGTAGGATTTCACAAAGGGGAACAGGAGGGCGCCGATGGTCATCAGGACGGCACCGGCGGCGAAGACGCGCAGTCCCCCGAACTTGTCCACGAACGGCCCCACGAGGAGGCATCCGATGGCGTAGGTGTACATGAAGGAGGTGCCGAGGGCAGCGATGGCGGAGGCGTTGCAGCCGATGGCGCGCTGGAGGTCGTCAAAAAGTTGTCCTGGAACGGCGACTCGTTGGAAGTTGATGAAGCAGTAGAAAAGGACGCAAAGGCAGAACATGGCTATGCCGAGTTTGCGTTCACGGGAGGAGAGAGGAGGTTTGTTGGGACTCATAACGCAGGGGGATTGGCGAGTGCGAGCAATCGTTGCACGAGCATGGTTCGCCGCTGGCTGGGAGTGTTGTTGGAGACGGCAATGCCAAGCGCACGGCGCGAACCAACCATGATGAGAAGTTTCTTGGCACGCGTCATTCCCGTGTAGATGAGATTCTTCTGCAACATCACAAAATGCTGGGATAGAACCGGCATGACGACAACGGGATATTCGCTGCCCTGGGACTTGTGGACCGTTACCGCATAGGCCAGGACCAACTGGTCCGCCTCGACAAACTGGTACTTGATGAGTCCCACGTCGAACTGCACATAGAACTCGCCGGCGGTGTCGTCAATGGTAGTAATGATACCCATTTCGCCGTTGAAGACGCCTTTGTCGTAGTTATTGGAGGTCTGCATGACCTTGTCGCCTTCGCGGAAGGAGCGATTTCCGAAGGTGAGGGTTGCCTTGTTGGGGGCAGGGGGATTGATTGTTTTCTGTAGGATGTTGTTCAGGGCGATGGTGCCGCATTCGCCTTTGCGCATGGGGGAGAGGACCTGGACTTCGGTCAGGGGATTGAACCCGTAGACCGTTGGAATTCGGTCGGTTACCATTCGAGCGATGATATCTGCCGCGCGGACCGAATCGTCTTGTTCAATCCAGTAGAAGTCTCCGCGCACATTGGACGGGAGAGGGGTCAGGTCTGGCATTGCCCCGCGGTTGACAGCGTGCGCGTTCGTGATGATGCGCGAGTTTCCCGCCTGCCGATACACCTCCGTCAATTGCGTGACAGGAACCCGCCCGCAGGAAATGAGGTCGTGCAAAACCGCGCCTGGCCCGACGGACGGGAGTTGGTCCTTGTCTCCCACCAGAACCACGCGCGTGCCAGGTGCAACGGCGCGGAACAGCGAATCCGCCAATTGCGTGTCGAGCATGGAGACCTCATCGACGACGAGGAGGTCGCAGGAGAGAGGTGTCTTTTCATCAAAGGTGAATGCTTTTTCCTGAACGTCCCATTTCAGGAGGCGGTGAATGGTCTCGGCGTCGCGTCCCGTTGCTTCGGAGAGGCGTTTGGCGGCGCGTCCCGTGGGAGCCGCCAGTTTGACTTGCAGGCGCAACAGGCGGGCGGCTGCCGCGATTTGGTTGACGACAGTCGTTTTTCCGACGCCGGGGCCGCCCGTGACGATGGAGAAGCCGTATCGGAACGCGAAGTCCACGGCCTGCCGCTGTTGTTGGTTGAGTCGCAAGTAGTTGTCTCCCAAACGGTCATAAGGGACTGGGCAAGGGCGGACGGGGGTGGAGAGGAGGACGTGAAGCGCGTGTGCGAGAGATATTTCCGCAAGACGAAGCCGGCGTGGGAAGAACAAATCGATGGATTCTCCGCCTTCTTGGACGGTCTCCTGCATCAGTTTGTTCTCCGAAACGGCAGTTTTCAACCCCTCTTCAATGGCCTCCAGCGGGGCACCCAGCAACTTTTTCGCACGTTCCAGCAGGACGGGACGCGGGCAGCAGATGTGCCCCATGCCTGTGAGTTCATCCATGACGTAGACAACACCGGCGCAAAGTCTTAGAGGTGCGTCTTGGGGGATGCCCATGGAGCGTGCGATATTGTCGGCACTGAGGAATCCAATGCCCGTGATGTCATCAGCCAGGCGGTAGGGATTGCGTCGCACGACTTCGGGCGCCGCGCCTTCGCCGTATTTTGCGATGACCTTCTTGCATTGGGTTGCGCTGAGACCCAGGCCCTGCAGGAAAATGCTCGATTCCCTCTCGCGTGCAGCAGAATGCCAGGCGTTGCGAATCTCCTCGATGCGCTTTTTCCCGATGCCTGGAACCTCTTTCAGGCGTTCCGATGCAGTGTCCAGGATATGGAGCGTCTGGGCACCGAAATGGTCTACGATGCGGTTTGCGTAGGTGGCGCCGATGCCGGGAAGAACTCCGGAGGCAAGGTACTTGCGAATGCCATCGGAAGTGGTCGGCAGAACCGCTTTGAACTGTTCGACGCGGAACTGCCGTCCGTGTTCCTTGTGAAACTCCCAGTGTCCCGTTGCCTCGATTTGCTGACCTTCCAGGATATTACCGAGGTTGCCGACGAGCGTTTGCTCGTGGTCTTTGTCATCGCGGAGGCGAATGATGCTGAAGTCACGGTCCTCGCTGGCGAAGACGATTCGCAGCACCTCGCCGCGAATGGTGTATGCAACGGGGGCGTAGGTCTTTGCGTCATCGGCGATGGTATCTGGATATTCGTCGAAGTCGAACTCGGTATCCATGGCGTCCTCCCGTTAGAGTGGTTTGGGGACGCCGAACCCGCCCGTGGTGGTGAGTTCTTGGGCGTGCGTGATGGCCATTGCGAGCGCGTCCGTGGTGTCGAGCAGGAAATGGTCGGTTTGGATATGGAGGAATTGGGAGACGAGCAGGGCAACTTGTTCCTTGGAGGCGTTGCCGAATCCGCAAACGGCTTGCTTGACGCGGCGCGGGGCGTATTCGTAAATCTCCAGACCCTGTTCCGCAAGCGAGGCGATGACGGCACCACGGGCGGAACCAAGCATCATGGCCGTGTGCACATTGCGGCAATAGAACGCACCTTCCAGCACCGCCGTGTCTGGATGGTATAATTGCACCAGTTCCCGAATGCCGCCGAGGAGGCGTTTGAGACATTCGCTGACGGGGGAATTGGGCGGGTTTTTGATGAGCCCGCAGTCCACCGCCTTGAGAATCTTTCCGCGAACATCGATGATTCCCCAGCCAGTGGTTCGCAGGGCGGTATCGATTCCGAGGATGCGCCGTTGGAGATTGGGGTTGACAGGGACAGGGGCACGTTCCGCCTTTGCATGCAGTTTCGCGGTGGCGGGTGCCTGGCGATTCTGTGCAATCCACTGTTCGAGTTCTGCCTGGGACTTGAAGCGCATGCGTCAGGGGGTGAGTTCTTCGATGAGGGGGGCACCGGTCAATTTATCGACATCCATTTGGTAGGTACGTCCTGCGACCTGGAACTGGAGCGGTCTGCCGGAGGCCTGTCCATCCTCGAAGAAGGCGTATGCGATTTCGTCGAATTGGTCGAGTCCCGTTTCGGCGGGGAGCCATTCGATGTCGGAGGAAAGTTCGTAGGTGTCGTTTTGGGAGATGACTTCGGTGGCGGAGTTGGATTCGAGGTCGAATGGGACCGTCCAGTCGTGCGGGAGGTTGGTTTCGAGGGGTTGGACGAGGAATGCGGAGGCTTCCATGTCCAGTACGAGTTTCATCGGTTTGCCGGTGGCGCGAGCGCGGATTGCGGTGTCATTGACGGCCTGGCGAATGCCCGTGAGTGCGCTTTCTGCGACAAGGCGGCCCGGCGTCTTGGAGAGACGCGGGAGCGCAAAAGCGAAGACGAGGGCCAGGATGACCCCCACGATGAGCATTTCGATGAGTGTGAAAGGGCGTTTCAAGGGGAATTAGTTCCAGCAGGAGATGTCTTCGTTGTAGCCTGTACCGCCGGAGGCGTTGTCTGCGCCGTAGGAGAAGAGGTCAAAGGCCATTCCGTCTGAACCAGGGACGGCGTACTGGAACTCATTCCCCCAGCCATCGACGGGGATGGTTTTGGCTTCGATGTAGGGGCCGTTCCACTTGTCGTTGCCAGGATTGGTGATGAGGTCCTGGAGGGAGTTCGGGTAGGCCGAGAGGTCCATGTAGAACTGCTGTACCGCGTTCTTCAGGTTCACCAGCTGCGCCTTGGTGGAGTTCACCTTCGCCTTGTCAAAACTCTTGATGATGTTCGGGCCTACTAAGGCCGCCAGCATCGCGATGATGACGACGACAATCATGATTTCAATCAAGGTGAACGGACGGCAATGTCTGCGATTGGTCTTGTTTTGCATGACGGTTTCCTTTTTTGAGTTTTGAGTGGTTAGTGATTAGTGATTAGTGGTTAGTGGGTAGTGGCTAGTGGGAGTTCTTAGGAGCACAACTCATAGGAACTCTTAGGAATTAGTGGCGCGTTTCGTTCTTGTTTTGTGCCGTGGCTTCCGTTGCGGTAACCACTAACCACTAACCACTAAACACTAACCACTAAACACTAAACACTAACCACTAACCACTAACCACTACCTTGCGATGTTTTGCATATCCATGATGGCCATGAACATCAGCACGACGATGCAGCCGACGCAGAGACCGAGGACGATGATGACGATGGGTTCGAAGAAACTCAGCATTCGCTTAATGGAGCGTTTCATGTCGGCTTCGTATCGGTCTGCGACGCGGTCCAGCATGGAATCCACCGCACCCGTTTCTTCGCCGACGGAAATCATCTTCAGCATCAGTGGCGGGATGTATCGGGATTGCGAGAGACCGGCGGAGAGGCGTTGGCCTTGCCGCAAATCTCCTGCAAGTCCTTGAATGGAGGAACGAATGGTGCTGTTCTGGACAACGCGGTTCGCGATGGAGACGGTGTCCAGCAGATGGACGCCTGAGCGCATGAGAATGGCCATCGTGCGGCAGAGGCGAGCGATGTTTGAGAAAAGGACCAATTTGCCGATGAGCGGAACTTTCAAAATCCAGGCGTCCCAGGCACGGCTGACGGCTGAGTCTGGCTTGCGGATCTGCACCACCAGCACAACGATACCCGCCACCAGAACCAAGGCCACCCACCAATAGCTGTGCAATGCGCTGGACAATCCCAAGAGGAGGTCCGTCGCCGTGGATTGAATCCCAGCACCAGCCATCGAACGAGCAAACTTCGGTACAATGACACCCAGAATGAACACCAGCATGATGACACCGGCGACCGCGATGAACGCAGGGTACACCGCTGCCGAAACGATGAAACTCTTGAGTTCCTCTGCGTCCATCAGAAATTGACGCAACTGCCCCATCACCTTCGGCAATGCGCCAGCCTCTTCTCCTGCTTCGACAATTCCCGAGTAGATGGGCGGGAACATTCGTCCTCGCTCGCGAATGAGGTCGGAGAGTTTGCGTCCTTCGTGGAGTCCGCGCCGCAGTTCCGAGGCAAGATTTCCCATGGCGGGGTTTTCCTGGTCGTCCGCAAGAATGCCGAGAGAGCGGTCCAGGGAGATGTCCGCCTCCAGCAACGGCACCAGCCGGTCCGTGAACTCTACCACACGGAACTTCGATTTTGTACCGCCCTGCGAGGCAGACGCTCCCTCGCCAAGAAACGAAATCGGCATCAGGCCTCGCCGTTGGATTCGACGCGTCGCATCCGTCTGGGAATCCCCCTCGATCATCAATTCCGAGATGGCTCCCGTACTGTCACTGACTTTGAACTTGAATAGTGGCATGACGACCGCGCTCCCGATTATGATTGCTCAAAACTGCTACTGGGACGCGGGGCACGTTGCAACACCCGGATGGGGCGCATCATGAACGGAATCCCGTCCGCCAGCACACGAATCATATACAGCCCCGGTGCCGGGAAACGCATTGACTTGATGGACAGCACCACGTCCGCAACATCCCGTGGCGAGTGCACATCTACCTTGAAGTTGACCGACACCAGGGGCTTCTCCGCGCCATCCAGGCTGCATGTAATCGTACACGGAACCGTGCCCAGGCAACCCGTCATCGACACGAGCACGTCCATCTTGGGGTGCGTGTACGGGAACTTTTCGGCGGTGATTTGGGTGAACAGGCCGATGAGGCTCTTCTTCTTGGTGCGTACGTCTTCAATAATCGTATCACAAAGAACAAGCGTAAGACCTATGGGGAGTTCGCTGACTGGCATTGCTCCTGAATTTCCTATTCAGTTTGTGGATGATTTGCAAGGGGACATTTCCCATAAAACGCTCCAATTCTCGTTTTATTCGGTGTCCACCTCAAAAATATAGGATAAATCCTGCACATTTCAAGTCCCGTCCAGGCAGATTTTTCGGTCTTTTGCAAAAGTCGGGGAATCCTACTGGAACTGCTTGCGGTAGGCTTCAGGGGAGACGCCGGACCAGAGTTTGAATCGTCGGCTGAAGTGGTAGGGGTCGTGGTAGCCGAGGGAACGTGCGATGGAGACGACGGAATCGCGGGATTCCGTGAGGCGGGTGGCGGCATGTCGCAGTTTGAATTCCTCGATATAGGCTTTGGGGAGCATTCCCGTGTGTTCCAGAAATCGTGCGCGGAGGCGTTCCAGGGGGATGCCGGCGGTGTCGGCGAGTTCCTGGACGGTCCACCAGTGCTGCAAGTCATTCTGGATGAGGTCCAGCAGTTGTTGCATGGAATCGCTGGCGGTGCGTTCGCGGCGGTGGAAGTACAATTGAGTCAGAAAGTTCTGCAGGCGGATATTGGCTCGGATTTGGGCGTCGCGGCTGGGGTTGGCAATCCATCGGATGATTTCATCGAGTTCAGGAGCGTCTCCCACTTCATAGACCCCCGATGTCAAGATTCCGGCGGCAGCCATCATATCCGCAATGGGACCGCAGAACTGAATCGAATCCTCGATGTACTTTTGTCCGTGGTAGCCGCCGTAGCGGTTCAGCGTGCCAGGCGTGATGACCACCAGTTCGCCCGGATACAAGTCCTTCTCGGGCTGGCCTTCTATCCACAAATGCCCCGCGCCCCGCTTCAAGTGCGAAAGCGAGTAGAACTCGAATCGGCGCACACGACACGTGTAGTAGTTGTCTGGCAAGGTCGTGAAATCCCGATTGGCATTGATGATCCACAAGCCGTACTTGCGGTTGAACTCCGGCATCGTGGCGATGAGACGATGCACCATCATCTCTTCGTCCGATTCAACTATTTTGTCATCATACATCCGTTATTTATCCATTTTCAAAGTGAGTTTGAACAGTATATTAATATATCACATTTCCATTTTTTTCCTGTCGAATCGAAAAAATCCGTCCTTTTTTTCCATTTTTCCATTTCATTTGAGGTAAAGCCATGAAAGTGATTGTCAAGGACAACGAGAAGCAAGTTGCGGAAACGGCGTATCTGCTTGTCAAGGATGCCATCATTGACCGCCAGTACAAGGTTCTGGGGTTTGCGACTGGCAGCACTCCCTTGGCACTCTACGCGGAAATCGTCAAGGGATTCCAACGCGGCGAACTCGATTTTTCCGACATTTCGACCTTCAACCTCGACGAATACCTCGGGCTTCCCCCCGAGCATCCGATGAGTTATCGCTTCTTTATGGAGAGCAACCTGTTTGGCAAAATCAACATCAAGCCCTCCAACATTCATTTCTTCGACGGTCTGACGGACAGCGTTGAGGCCGAGTGTGACGACTATGAGGACCTGATTGCTTCCATGGGAGGCATCAAACTGCAGATTTTGGGAATCGGGCGCGACGGTCACATTGGCTTCAACGAACCAGGCACCTCTCTCGAATCCCGTTCTCACTACGTCACCCTTGCCAAGGAAACCCTTGCGGACAACCAACGATTCTTCTCGAAAGCGTCCGATGTTCCACGCTGGGCCCTCAGTATGGGCGTCGGCACCATCATGGACTGTCAGGAAATCCTTCTTCTTGCAACGGGCGAAAAGAAGGCCGATGCCGTGGCCGCCATGATTGAGGGTCCCATTTCCACCATGTGCACGGCTTCCGCCCTCCAGAACCATCCTGCCACTACCGTTGTCATCGACAAGGCCGCCGCCTCCAAACTCAAGCGCCTGGACTATTGGATGCAAACCGCCGACGACTATAACGAAATGTACGACTACCTCCTCGCTGCACGGCACCGCTACGGTCTCGAATAGTGGCAGGTCCTTCCAGCGGACCCCCGACCTCCAGGTCGGGGGAGGCCTCCGGCCGATTACGGAACCTCGCAGGTACATCAAGAGAATACTACGCCGTCGACCATGCATAACGCAGACGCCTTCTTTTGCTCCTATGCGTGCCCGTTATGCATGGTCATCGTCGAAGAGGAATCCTGGGGGATGTGCAAGGGTCCTTCTAGCGGACCCCCGACCTCCAGGTCGAGGGTCCGCTGAAAATTCGTTCTTTGATTTGTAATTCTCGAAATATTAGGTTATTTTTCTTATCGAAGGATTTGATTACAAATTACAAGTTACAAAGGAGTCTCTTCATGAAGTCAAATTGGGTTCTGTTGTTTGCCTTTGTTTTTGCGTTTCCGCTCTTGGCATTGGAGTATGTTGTTGAGACGGACCATCTCGACGCGCTATACAAAATTGGCGAAAAGGCCACCTTTACGGTACAAGTGAAGGAGAAGGACGGGAGCATTCCGCAGAAAGGCACCGTTGAAGTCACTTTGGATAATATGGGTCCGAAGGAGTTTGAGAATAAAAAATGGAACTTGAAGGATGGCAACACGTTCCAGATTTCTGGCACGCTTTCTGAACCAGGTTTCCTGCGTTTGACGCTTGGTCCAAAGGACAAAAAGATGCGTGTCTGGAGCGCGGGCTTCGAACCGGAGAAAATCCAGAAGGGCAGCCCCTCTCCAAAGGATTTTGACGAGTTTTGGGCAAATGCCATCGAGAAAATGGATCAGACGGTTCCCGAGGATATGCAGCAGGAACTGGTTCCAGAATACTCAGAAGGTCCTTTCAATTACTATCGTATCAGTTTTGCAACTGTCAATCACCTCAGGGTCTATGGATTTCTCTCTGTCCCGAAGGACGCGTCCGAGAAGAAAAAGTATCCGGTTTCGGTTACCGTGCCTGCTGCTGGACCAGGTTCTTACTCGAATACAATGAAGGGCAGCACTTGGCAGATAAAAATGTTTATCGCCGTTTATCCTTACGCTCCTCCCTTTGACCTGAAAGAGCATAAGCAGAAGTTTGACGAGATGAGCAAGGAGTGCAAAGAAAAATACGGTACGGATTATTACCCCGTGGCGGGCATTAACATGTCAAGGGAGGATTACTTCTTCTATGCCCCCTTGTTGGGAATCAATCGTGCCGTCAACTGGCTGGCGCG
>JAFRLI010000014.1 GCA_017431255.1 Victivallales bacterium | reverse complement strand
ATGTGGGTCTCCAATGTTTATAGTAAATTTATTTTTACATAATTTACTACAAACTTTGGGGACTGCAAGCCAGAACGCGCAAAAACCCACCTCAAATTGCGTAATTTTGAGACGCTGGAGAGGTTTCTAGTAAAATTCCTCTAAAAACTCACATTTCAATGTCGACTCCAAATCTTCCATGCTCCAGTTTCCTTCTTGATGTTATCTTCGCCCCGTATCCAAGTTGTGTGGTGAAGCATTCCACAGGGACGCGTTTGCTGTCACACTGTATACACCCCACGCAGAAAAAGGTTACTCCCTTTTTCGTCCGTTGGTTTCCAAACTCCTTGGGATGGGAACCGGAATGGACGGTTCCGAAATCGCCAGGAATTGAAACAATAATATATACTCCCAATGGTTTTTGCAAGTGACGACAACACCTTTTCCCCACACCCCTCAAGCACCCCAAGCACCCACAAACCTGGTTTGCAACTGCTTTCGTCTCGGAACGAACGCAAACCTGGTATGCGATTTTGGGGAGGCGGTTGTCGCAAACCTGGTACGCGACTGGCAGCTGCTACAAACCTGGTACGCGACTGGCAGCTGCTACAAACCTGGTACGCGACTGGCGGCTGTCGCAAACCTGGTACGCGATTTTGAGAAGGGGTACAAACCTTAGTTTATTATTTGAACGAATTCGTTATTATATACTGCGGTGGCTGTCGCAAACCTGGTATGCGACTGGCGGCTGTCGCAAACCTGGTACGCGACTGGCGGCTGCTACAAACCTGGTATGCGACTGGCGGCTGTCGCAAACCTGATATGCGATTTTGGGCTGTCGCAAACCTGGTACGCGACTGGCGGCTGTCGCAAACCTGGTACGCGACTGGCGGCTGCTACAAACCTGGTACGCGACTGGCGGCTGTCGCAAACCTGATACGCGATTTTGGGCTGCTACAAACCTGGTATGCGACTGGCGGCTGTCGCAAACCTGGTACGCGACTGGCGGCTGTCGCAAACCCGATACGCGACTGGTGGCTATCGCAAACCCGGTACGCGATTTTGGGAAGGGGTGCAAACCTTAGTTTATTATTTGAGCGAATCCGTTATCATATACTGCGGTGACTGTCGCAAACCTGGTTTGCGATTGGGTTTGTGAGGAGTGGATGCCGAAATAATACGAAAAAAACGAAAAATCGCAGGGAAAGTGAACGGAATCCCCATGAAGTTACGTAAAATTGGCAGAGTGATTGAGACATGCCTTCGCATCCGCGGTGGCAATTGGCAAAACCATAGAGAGGTGAAATCATGCAACCGTATTTCGTAAAGTTCAAGGACCGCAACCATCCAAGTTTATTCAATAACGGAGGCAAGACTTTTGTTCTCGCCAAGAACATTTGGAAGACCTACCACAGGATGAATGCAGGATGACCATGGTTTCCCCCCCCTTGAAAGGTCGATTGATTTCTGCATTACACAAAAAGAAAGAACGACGTAGGGAGTTACGTATGACAACGAAAAACACCATCAAGAAGTCCAGCAAGAAAAGCGAATGTGAAAAACTGGAATGGGAACGCCTCTTTGGAGTAAATATCGACCACTACCTGGCGATGAACCGCTGCTTGATTCTGAGTCGTATCTTCCATCAAGCAGGGCCCCAAGACGTCCGCGACAACGATATCTGGGAAGCGGCCGCCTCCTCCATCAAGGAAAAGGATTTCCAGGACCTGCTGGACGAACTGATTCCGTCCAAAGCAAAGCAATCGGAGTTCATCGAGGACAACTCTAGTTCCTATCGGCGTCGTTCCCACACCCGCGACAACGCGGATCTTCTGGAAATCCTCTATCTCGACATCTCCAATCGCAAGATCATCTGGGAGAAACTTGCTGCTTTCATGGACACTCGTGTGGAAGAATACAAGAACATCGTCCAAGACAAGAAGTTCCACCCCCGCCCCATTCAGACCCGCATCGAGGAACTCCAAAAGTACCTCGGCCTAGACGAAAATGAACGCAACATTCTTATGGTTTTCTTCCTGCAGGAAAGCGAACGCCTGAAGTTGGGCGACTTCGCCGTCAGCAACTACCGCAACACCTTCAACACCCGCAAACTGGCGATTGCGGCAGGCATAGATGAATACCAGGTCGGAGCCTATCTTGCCGACAACGCAAATCTCCACAAGTTTGGCATCATTGACGAGGACGGAGATGTGGACCGTACGTTCATGAGTTTCCTCACGGGTACCAGCCAGCAGGCACTCTCCGAACGATTTTGGACCAAATCCACGGAAGAGCCACTTCCCTGGGAGTTCCATGGCAAAATCGCCGAGGAACACGGGAAGGTCATCGCCGAGATGATTCAGAGCAAGCCCGCGAAGAACGGCATTTCCATCCTGCTCTACGGTGCGGCGGGTGCCGGCAAGACCAGTTTTGCCCAGTCTCTTGCGGCACAACTGAGCAGAGACCTCTATTTCATCGCCCAGAACGACAAGGATTCCAGCCGTCGCTCCTATTCCGCCAACTTCCGCTATGCGGCACTCACGGCCGCCCAGCGCCAATTGGACCCGGAAAAGTGCATCCTCGTCGTTGATGAATGCGACGACATGATTGAGGCAAACCAGGCCAATGGCTTCTTCGGCATCTTCTTTGCCAAGGATGACGGCGCAGAAACCAAAGGACAACTCAATGCGGTCATCGACGAGAACCGTCACGTCGTTGTCTGGATTTGCAACTCCCAGCAGGACGCCATCGCCAAATCCTCCCGCCGCCGCTTCGACTATTCGATCCTTTTCGACGAACTTCTCCCCGAAACCCGCGTACACATCTGGGAGAACTGCCTAAAGCGGGAAAACTGCGTTGGAAGGCTCTCTGACGAGTACATCAGCGAGGTTTCGCGGAAGTACAAGGTCAATGCAGGCGGCATCGCTCTTGCGGTAAAAAACGCAGCCGCGCTTGTGGCCGCCCATCCCGAAAAGTCTTTCGAGGATTGCGCCTCGACGTTTCTGAAGGCGCACTGCGCGCTTCTTGGCATTCGCAAATCCAACGACGAGCGTCTCGAACCGGCGCGCGATTACTCACTGGAAGGTCTGAACATCAAGTCGGGCATCCGCCCCGAACGCATCATCCAGGTTTGCCGCAACTTCCTTGAGGCTAAGGACAAGCCAGGCCAGTCAGGACGCGACAGACCGCGAATGAACCTTCTCCTTCACGGCGTGCCGGGCAGTGGCAAGACCGAGTTCGTCAAGTTCCTTGCGAAGCAACTCGGGAAGAAACTGAACATCAAGAATGCCTCCGACTTGCTCTCCATGTATGTCGGCGGCACGGAACACCTCCTCGCCGCCGCTTTCGCCGAGGCAGAGAAGAACAACGAGATGCTCTTCATTGATGAAGGCGATTCCATGCTCACGTCCCGCGACAATGCCCAGCGCTCCTGGGAGGTCTCGCAAGTCAACACGCTCCTTACGGAGATGGAAAACTTCAACGGCATCTTCGCCGTCTCCACCAACCTCATTCAGAAACTGGACCCCGCGGCGCTCCGCCGCTTCACCTTCCGAATCCACTTCGACTTCCTGGACAACGCGGGCAAGGAAACCTTCTACCACACCTACTTCGCACCGCTTCACGCACCTGAACTCACGGACTCCGATAGGACCGCCCTCCACACCATCGAACGCCTGACTCCTTCCGATTATCGCAACGTTCGCCAGCAACTCTTCTACCTGGAAGACGCCGACCTCACCGCGAAGGAAATCATCGATGCGCTTCGACTCGAGGCACAGTCCCGAGACTCCTACGGCTCCTACAAGGGCCTCGGCGAGGAAAAACACGGCATCGGTTTCAGTGAATAAACAGCATTGCCTTCGCCCGTGGCGAAGGTCTCGGGCGAATCTTCAACAACAAGGAGAATATTATGATACCATTTGTGATTGAACAGACTACAGGTGGCGAACGCCAGTACGACATCTATTCCCGTCTTCTGAAGGACCGCATCATCATGCTTGGGACGTCCATCGACGACAACGTCGCCAACATCCTGGTAGCCCAGTTGCTGTTCTTGCAGTCTGAGGACCCGAAAAAGGACATTCACCTGTACATCAACAGCCCTGGTGGCAGCGTCACGGCAGGACTTGCCATCTATGACACGATGCAGATGGTTTCCTGTCCTGTGAACACCTACTGCATCGGGCAGGCAGCTTCCATGGGTGCCATTCTTCTGGCGGCTGGGACGCGGGCAAGCGATTTGCCCTTCCACATTCTCGAATCATGATTCACCAGCCCTCCGGTGGCTTCGAGGGAACAGCCGCCGACATCAGCATCCAGGCACAGGAAATCCTCCGCCTCAAGGATGCACTCTACAACATCCTTGCCAAACATACGGGGCGTCCTGCCGAAGAACTCCGATGCCAGAGCGAACGCGATTTCTTCATGTCCCCCCAGGAGGCCATCTCTAACGGTCTCGTGGACAAGGTGCTCCTTCCGAAAAACACAAGTGCTTCCCCAAAATGAAGGTGTTCGGACGCCCGCTCGGCATCAATTGCCCCAGGAGGGGATTGGCGCCGCGATTTCAACCAGTTCAGACGCAATGCATGCAACCAGTCTGCTGACGATTCTATCTTCTTTTGAAGAGAAAAGTGCTCATTTTTACTTTTTCTTTCCTTTTCAGTTCTCCTTTGGCTGTTTGAATTAAAGATCTAATGTACATCATAATGCTGACATGCTCCCAGACGCGAGGCGTGGACCATCCGCGCTCCAGATTCTCGTTGTTCTGACGGAACAGGCATTCGGGACGAAAGCGGAGGAATCCTGTCACGGATGGATGTTGTGTTGCGTCGCCCAGTGCACCCAGGCTTCCACATCTTCGCCAAGTTCCACGTGCATGAACCGGTTGGCCAGCGCGGACGTCATGGTGGTGGAGACTGCCACGTCCTCAATACGGTTGCCAACGGTGCAGATGTACCAACCGTCCGGAACCTGGTAGAGATCGCCGAGGCGACGGTCGAGAATCAACTCGTAGGCCGAGTTTGAGCGATGAAGCCATCGCGCCGCGCCGTGAAGGCGGTTGGGATGAGAGTTTTGCAATTACCTCTTTAGTAAATATCCCAGAAATCTTTTCCCCCAAGTTTATGCCAGCGGCTCAGCCAACCAGCCTTGGGGCTAATGGTGCATGTCTCGTTAAAATGATATAAATCATCCCAGAGCATATTCGCTTTCGCTTCCTCTAGAGACAGAGCCAGAACTGACCACGCATCGTGCATTTCTTCTTTGCTTGGCATCTGCTCGGCAGGTATTTTGTAATTACACAAATGCGCTTGTGATAAGTACAACGGCGCAGATTGCCGGAGGAAAGTGAACGCCTCGGTGCTCCTTCCGGCTGCAGTCAGTTCATCCGTGACAGCCAGAACATCCATCATCACGATACCCCATACCTTATTCTGGTAGTTACTCACCAGCCAGTAGAACTTCTCCATGCTTGAAAAGGAATCCCTCTTTGCCAGAAAGCAGCAACGTCGGAAAAAGCGTCCAAAGTTCTCGCGCTGATGCCATGCATGTTCATGGTCATCGTATGGAGCAACAAACCTTTGCCATGTCTCTTCCTCATTTAAGGTCTCCAACCTGCACAATTCCACCATTGGATGCCATTCGAGATGACTGTACCAGCCTCGATCGCATAGAAGTTTCTGGCAGTTCCTTACATCTTGTAGAAGCGGTAGGTATCGTGATTGCAGTGTCTCGATCGCATAGAAGTTTCTGGCAGTTCCTTACATGCTGGACTATCGGCACGCCGCTCGTCCTCTGGACAGCCAATGAATGATTCTCTTCAAGATATTTCATCACATTGTTCGCAATGTCATCACAATAGCAGTGTCTCATGTTTTTACCTCTCTCGTGCTGGATATCCAGTTTCTCTGTTCACAGAACGGTTTTTCGGAGGATCTTTCTCTGAATTATACGGCAATCTCCTTTCAAAACTATCAAGGACCCAAAGGATCTAAAAGACCGAAAAGACAAAATGAGAGGCTGATTGCTCATCTTTCTTTTGAGTCCTTTGAATCCTGTCGCATCCTAGGTTTGCGACTCCTACCCTCCCCCTAGCCATACCCAAAATCGCAAACCAGGTTTGCGACTCTCCCTCCCCCTCGTCATACCCCATCGCGAACCAGGTTTGCGACT
>JAFRLI010000156.1 GCA_017431255.1 Victivallales bacterium | reverse complement strand
AGGGTGTGCCGCAAACCCGGTTTGCGGCAGGGATTGGGCAGGGATGTGCTGCAGGGTGTGCCGCAAACCTAGTTTGCGGCAGACGGCGTCAGGTTTTGCAGAACTAGTCTGTGCGGTTCTAACGAGTTGTCCTTTCCGCCTTTTCCGTTACTCTTCTCATTCAGGAGATTCCACAGATGAACGACAATTCTTTCACCGTCATACGCAAATGGTTATTCCTCACGGCGATTGTTCTAGTTGCGGGGATTTTCACGGCATTTCCCACATTTGGGGAACACTTCTTGCTGCATATGGACGCCATGCCGTGGTCGCTGGTCTGGCAGTGCTTTACCTGTCATCTTGTTCATTGGACGCCAGAACATTACATCTACGATGCAATCTGCTTTGTCGCGTTTGCGGGGACGCTTTCGCGCAGAACTTTATACCGGACGCTTCTGGTGGCGGCGCCAGTGGTTGCCGTAGTGGTTTTCTTATGGTGTCCGGAATTGAGGACCTATGGCGGGCTTTCTGGGGTGAATTGCGCCCTCTTTGCACAATTCACCTTGCAACTTGACCGTAAAAAAGCATTCCTGGGGAAACTATTCCTCGTAGGAATCCTCTGCAAAATCGTTTTGGAAATCGTCACCGACCGCACCTTTTTTGCGACGACAGGCTTTGTTCCCGTGCATGCCGCGCATTTGGCGGGAGTTGCCGCGGGGTTGCTTTCGAGTGGTTGCTGGTTGCGCTCGCACCTGGACGGCGTGGAACGCAGACCAGCAAAACCGATAGACGCACCCTGTGGGGGCTAAATATCTTCGCGGAGGATGGTGAGATTGAGGTGGGCGGGTGTGATGAGGAAGGAGCCGTCGGTCTCGGGTGTGAAAATGCGTCCTGTCTGGAGTTCGGTGAATTGACGAGGTTGCGCTTCACGATGGAGGGTGATGCGGCAGTGGTCGGCGGCGTCGCTAAAGAAGCAGAAGAGGAGTTGCTGTGCGCCAGAACGTCCTGTTTTGACATAGACGAACTTGCCGTCGGTGTCCGAGAGTTGGAATGGTGGGGTGACGCCTGCATCGCGTGCAATTTCCTGAAGGAAGTCGCCGAGTAGTTCTTGAGGATTTTGCAAGGCAGGATTTCCGAAATAACTTCCGAGATAGACAACGCGTCCCTTGCCGCAATGATATTCGGCGGCGAGCGGCTGGTCGCCGTGCCAGGCGAAGACGCGCGCGGGCTGGGCTCCGTCCTTTCGAAGCGGGGTCTTCCATTGTTCGCATTCCAGCGAAAAACGCCGTTCGCCCAGTTGGAACTCCACCTGTGCCGGCGCGAGTTGTCGCCGTCCTGCCTCCGCAATGCCCCAGCGCTGCAAGAACCGCTTCTCGGAATAGCGGTAGAGTCCATTTTCATTGAATGCACCGCATTCCGCTTCCACCAGGAGAGTGCCGCCTGATTCGACAAAACCCGCCAGCATCGCCTCCTGCGCGGCGCTCAGTACAATGGTCCGCGGCAGAATCACCAGGCGGAAATGAGCCAGGTTCTCCAGGTGCTCCGCTTCCAGGAAGGTTGCGTTCAGAGAGCGTTTCACGAGGCAGCGCGCGTATCCGTCGATTGCCTCGCTCATCCTTTTGGCGGTGCCGTCCTGGGCCCAGGCAAGGTAGTAGGTACCTGGGGAGAAAACAATGCCGATTTGCGCTTCCTCTGGACGGTACTTCGCAAAAAGTGAGGAATATTGCGTGAGAACATTGCCCGTTTCGCGCATGGCGGCGATGCGTTCCGGTGCGTATTCATCTTGCCCATCGAGGCCAAAATAACCGGATTCGCGTGCGAAGACCTCGTCGCGCCAGCACCAGAGGAGGATGGTGTCTGCGCCGCAGGCGAGCCCGTTCCAAATCCAGCGCTGCTGTTGCGCGGCGCGGACCTCCGCCGTCATGTTGAACCCCACGCCGGCGCGCCCCGCCTGGACTTCGCTGAGCCAGATGTGCTTGCCGTTGGCGGCCGCATGAACCATTTCGACACGGCTCCCGAACTCCGCGTCGTCAATGCCGCCCCAGACGGGGAAAGAGGAGCAGCCGATGCCGTCCAGGGCATTGGCAAGATTCCAGTCATTGCCGCGGTCGCAGGGATAGGTTTCGGGATTGCCGTAGTAGTTGCTGGTGGGGCAGGAGCCATGTGCGGTGATGACGTGGTTGGGGTCGGCGGCGCGAAGGATGGAGTAGCGCCAGGCACCATGACGGTCGGCGCGGTCGGTGATGAAATGTTCCCAGGCCATCATCTCCTGGTAGGGACGGTCGGGTGCTTTGCCAGGAGCGACATCCTGCCAATCGATGTAACGCCGTTTCCATGCGGCATTTAGGGCATCTAAAGAGCCATATCGTTTTTGAAGGAACGCGCGGAAGTCGGCGAGGGTGTGTTCGCAGAAGCAGACCAGTCCGTCGGCCTGGATATTCCAACGGAGTTCGTTCCAGAGGTCCCAGCCGTGGAGGACCTGGCAGTCGCGGTAGTGTTTTCCGGCGGCTTCCAGGAATCCTTTCATGCGTTCGCGGACGCCTGGATGGTCGGTGCAGCCGCCCGGTGTGAGGCCGAAGTTGCATTCATGGCGCATGGTGGAGATGACCTTGTGCCCCATGCTGTCAATCATTTCGGAGCCAGGGACTTCGCGGAAAATCCAGAGCGGTTGGATTTCCGCGATGGTGGAGAGGACGACTTGAAGGCCGTTCTTTTCGGCGAGTTCGACGAGGCGGTCGTAGTCGCTGAAGTCGAACACGCCCGGTTTGGATTCAATCCAGCCCCAGAGGAGCCAGAGTTGGACGGTGTTCAAGCCGCTTTCCCGGATTTTACGAAAGTCGTTCTCCCAGTATTCCTGGTCGGGGAACGGGGCCCGATAGTACTGCACGCCAAGATTCATGAATGTGTCCTCATTTGTTAGGAAGGATGAGTTCGCCGAAGAGACGGGAATCGCGGCCTGAGCCGATTCCAGAAGACCACTGGAGGTATCCAGCGCGGCCTTGCCCGTCGTTGTTGTTCACCAAAATCGAGAATCCGAGGCGGCGACCGGGGAGCAGTCGCAACTGCGGATGCAGTGCTTCGGACTGGATACGGATGTGGTACAGCGTCTCCTCTCCCTGACGCTCCGTGCGTGCTTCGACGCCACGGGGAGCCTCGCCGACGCGGTAGTCGGGATCGATGTCATCGGCCGGAAGGACGCAGGCCCGATGCACGAGGCATCCATTGGGATGGAGGCCGATATTGATTTGGACGGTGGGGCAGCGTTCGCCCGTGTTCGCGAGGTCGAAGTCCAGTTGGACGCTGTCCCCCTGCCAGACATCTGCCGCTGGACCGACGGGGCAGTGCGTCTTGTCTTTGACCCGAATGTCGAACTCCAGGGCACCGTTGTTCCAGCGTGGGGTGAAGTCTGCGGCGATGGGTGTCCCGCGCAGGTGGGAATCATCCAGAATTGGCTGGGTCTCGCCGCAATGGACGCGGTAGAGGCTGCGATTGACGGGGCGCTCCTCGTCCAGCCGCAGGAATTTCAGGTTGCGGATTTGGAACTGACCTGGTTCTTTGTATTCGTAGAAATGGAAGTTGAGTGCGGTGGTTCCTTCGGGGACGACGTATTCCTTGCGGAAGTTCTGCCAGGAATCGCTGAGTTTGTCGCTGAGGAAGTTGTGCAGGAGGGGTTGCGGCTTGTTGGGACCGTTGCCGCCCAGCATTACGCGCAATGTGCCTTTTCCCCGTGCTTGGAAGTCCATCAGATAACGTCCTTTCTCCAGAACGGGAACGGCATTGGCCATGCGAATGCCCCAAGTCCCGTCGGATTGCTCCCGTTGCGCAGATATCTGTGCGGCGGAAATCTCCGTCGGTCCTTTGCCCCAGGCGCGGAAGGTGTCTATTTCCAGCAAATTGGAGCCGGGTTCCTTTTCCTCAATGAAGAACGGGAAGATTTCATCAATGGGCAGGGAGCGTGTCTGTGTCAGAAGGGTTCCTTGCACGCGAATGGGATGGCGTGCGGAACGTTCTTGCAGCCGATTGGGAACGGCGATGGCTTTCGCTTCGTTGGGACCGAGCGTCCAGGACACGGAGGGAATTGCAAAACTCTCATCCCGACCGCCTTCACGGTGCGGCGTGGTGGTT
>JAFRLI010000155.1 GCA_017431255.1 Victivallales bacterium | reverse complement strand
CTGATTGCACGCCGTCTGGGGATGCCTGCGGAGGTGTTGAAGTCCGCGCAGGCGATGATGTCGGGAGACCAATTGCATCTGGAGGAGATGATTACGCGAATGGAGGCTGACCAGAAACGTCTGGCGGGACACGCCAGCCGCATGGCAGATGCCGAAGCCGAAATGAACGAAAAGCGTGAAACGCTCCGGAATGAACTGGAGGAATTGCGACAACGGCGGCGACAACTGTTGCTGGAAGCGCACCGCCAGGCGGATGCTCTGGTTGCCAACACGCGTCGTGAGATGGAGAACCTCATTCGTTCCATCCGCGAGCAGGCGAAAGGGCAGGGCGGTGCAGTCAAAGTGGATGCCGAGGCGGCGCGCGCTGCTCTGGCGGAGAAGACGCGAAAATTGCAGGAAGGGACACGGATGCATGCCACGCATCCGAAGGCGCCCGTGAAACCGGCGGAATTGCAGGTCGGGCACCGCGTCTGGGTGGCAAAACTGAATGCGCATGGGACCGTGCAAAGCCTGGATGATGGCGGAAAGCGCGCCACCATCGCTGTGAACGGCATTCCTTTCACGTTGCAAGTCTCGGAACTGGAGGCACCCAAGGATGGAAAGACCGTGGAAGTAAACCCACCGGTCTTCAAGATCTCCACGCCGTCGAATCTGGGACGTGCGTCTTATGAGTTGAATCTCATCGGTCTCCGCGTGGAAGAGGCCCTCTCCGAACTGGCGTCGTTCATCGACCGCGCTACGCTGGGGCACCTGCCCGAAGTTCGAATCGTTCACGGCTTCGGGACGGGACGGCTTCGCGACGCCGTCCAGGACTGGCTCCAGCACTGCCCCGCCGTCCGTTCTTACCATATTGGACGCGACGGCAAGGACCCCGGCGCCGGCGGGTGTACCATTGTAACATTGACGTAACGACGGCGTCCCGCTGTCACCTCCCCGACCGTAAACGTGAGGTCTTGATGGTGTCCTGTCGTCATTGATCTCTACGCCGAATGCGTCCCGCGTCATTCTCGTTTCGGTGCCGTTGATCTGGAAGGCTGCGAAAACTTCTTTTCCTCCTCCTGGTTTTGCCGTAGTTGCAGGAGAGTCTCGCGGATATCGTTGTCGACCTCAGGATTTTGGGAGAGGATTTCGAGGATGGCGATCAGGCGTTCGATGCTGCGGCGTGCGCGGTATTCGCGTCCTTGGGAGCGCATGGCCTTGATGCAGCCGAGTTGGAAGCGTCCGACTTTTTCGATGACTGCGGGGTCGTTTGGCCAGCGTCCCAGCAGGTGTTCTGCAATACTGAGGGCGGCTTCGCAGTGGTTCCAGTCTTTTCGGCGGAAGTTTCGTGCGTTTTGGAGGTGTTTGGTCATGCACTCCGTGAGCGCGAGACCATAATCGGGTTGTTGCGGGTATTTTTCGGCAAGCCGAAGCAGGATTTCGACGGGATTCTGCTCCACGTTGGGAAGTGTTCTTTGGGTAGCAAACCCTGGGTTGCTGTCGAGGAGTTTTGCGTATTCAAGGAGGTATTCCGGACGTTTGGGATGTTCCGTAAGAAGTTTGCTAAGAACATCAAACGCCTGCTGGAGTTCGGGATCGTCCTGGTTGTGGGATAGTGCTAGGAGTGCTTTGACCATCTCGAAGCGGTCTTCGGCGGTAGGGGAATCTGCGTATTCGGTGATGACGCGGCGACGGGTCTTTTCCGCTTCTTCGTGTTTGTTCTGTCGTTCCTGGGATTCTGCGAGGAGATTGAGGGTGCTGGCCCGTGTGACCAGGTCGAGCATGTTCTGGAAGGATTTTTCTGCAAGGGGATAACTGCCGTCCCGCAAGGCGCAGATGCCGAGGATACGGTGGGCGGATTCCAGTTGTTGGTCGGAAAGTTCCTTATTGCGTGCGATGGTGCGGTAATAAGGTAGAAGCAGGGAAAGCATGGAGGAATTCTTGCGCGAGGGGGGCTGTTCTTCCACACGCGAAAAAATCCGTTGCAGCACGGTGTCCGCGACGGAGGCGTTCTGCTCCACCTGAGAGAGTGCTTCCCGCATTTGACGATAACCGATGGACTGCAGAATGAAAAGGGCAATCAGACATCCCAGAATCATCAAGAAAAGGCACGCCGCCAACGGCTTGCGACGCGTCAGAAGGAGGAGGCGATGAAGGACCGATGGGGTGGCCGCCTGTACCGGTTCGTGGTTCAAGTAGTGCTCCAAATCCTCCGCCATGGCGTCCATGCTGGCATATCGGTCCTGTGGTTCGAATGCCAGGCTTCGGTTGATGATGGCCGCAAAGTCCGAATCCTTGCATTGCAACTTGGGAATATTTCCTGACACAATGTGCGAGACCAGTTGCTTTCGTGTGGAATGGGGCAGGAACGGCTCATCGGCCGCCAGTTCATAGAGGGTTGCGCCGAGGGCGTACTGGTCGGCGGCATAACTGTTCAGCCCCTGGGATACGCGTTCGGGAGACATGTAGCGAAGAGTTCCCGTGCGGCTGTCCTCAATTGGGCCATTTTGTTCTGTGACGCTGGTGGCAATGCCAAAGTCGCTGACCAGCAGTTTTCCGGAAGCGTCCAGAAGAAGATTGGCGGGCTTGATGTCCCGGTGCATGACCCCGCAACTATGCGCATACGCCAGGGCGCGCGTCGCCTGCAGACCAATTTGCGCTAATTCACGAAGGCTGGAAGGTTTCCACTGGTCCAGCCTTTTCCCCTCAATCAGTTCCATCGCGAAGAAACATCGTTCCGGCGTGCTTCCTGCACTGAACACTTCGACGATGTTGGGGTGGTGCAACTTCGCAATGACGCGGCTTTCCTGCTCGAATTGACGCCGCCTCGCCGCATCCCGAAAGAGAGAGGTGGAAAGCAGTTTGACGGCGCAACGGCGGTCCAGCGAAATCTGAAGTGCCTCGTAGACTTGTCCCATTCCCCCGCCGCCAATTCGTCGAATCAGGCGAAAATCGGTGCCTGGCAGTTCGGGAATCTCGCTCGCTTCCTGCTCGGCATCGAGCATTTTTTGCGAGAGGTTCGTCATATCTGCGACGAGAGGGAGGAGTTCGTTCAGTTCCTCGGTGAATGCGGGATGTGTTTCGGCGAAGTGCTGTGGGGAGGGTGCCTGTCCCGTCCGAACCAGTTCCGTGTATTGTTCGACCAGGTCCTCCAGATTTTCAGGGGATTGGTTCATTCGCGGAACTCCGTATAGTCTGAAAGGAGTTTTTTGAGGCGCTGGAGAGCGCGGATGTAACGAATGCTGGCGGCCTTCTGGTCGATGCCGAGGGCGGTGGCGCAGTCGGCGTTGGGCATATCATCGAAGATGCGCAATTCGAGAATGAGGCGGTCGTTTTCGGGGAGATTTTGAAGGGCTTTGTGAAGGAGGGCGTGTCGTTCTTCTCGTGCGAGATGGGTGTATTGTCCAGTTGCGGTATCTGCGAAGGAGTTCCAGTTGAGGGAGGCGGTCGTGTGACCATCGCCGTCTGCGATGGAGACCTCCTTGTAGGCGTCTCGTTTCTGACTCTGCAAGTGCTTCCGTTCCTGGTTGGTGATTTGCTGCAAGAGAAGAAAACGCAACTTGTCATAGAGGGGAATCTCAGGACGCTGCTCCAGAAAATCCTGCTTCTGGCAGGCTTCCGCCAGCGTGTCCTGGACAATTTCCTCAGCCGTCACGCGAGTTGCCAACACACGCGAAAGATGCTTTCGCGCCAACGACAACAACATTCCTTGATACTCCAGGAGACGCTTCGCCAGATTTTCCAGTTCTTCCGTCATAGGAACCTCGCTTGATAAAGGATTCGTTTGCTCAAAAAACGGAGTTGCTCTGGTTTTATTGCAAGAGGTCATTGCAAAACTACCACCCCCAATCGCCAAAACGCAGAAAGCGAGGGCGATGAGCGAAGTCTCGGTGTGGTGACCGCACCGGGTTTGAGCGAGGAAGCCATCGCGCCGGGAAGGCGGTTGGGATGAGAGTGTTGCAATTCCCTCGCATGGCGGCGGACCGTTGTTGGACATCAAAGAAACCGAATGGTTATTATTCAGAACCCTGGTTCATGGTAATGATTTTGAAACACTTTCTTCCACAAAACACACAAAATACGCAAAAATATTGGATACACCTGTCT
>JAFRLI010000154.1 GCA_017431255.1 Victivallales bacterium | reverse complement strand
CTGTTCTCCGGGGGAAAGGTCAAGACCTTTCCCCCGGAGGACAGGCAGGAAGCAACGGTTCTTTTGAACCTTTTGAAGAGAAAGGTGTATCCAATATTTTTGCGTATTTTGTGTATTTTGTGGAAGAAAGTGTTTCAAAATCGTTACCATGATCCAGGGTTCTGAATAATAACGGAATAACAGAAAAAGGGAAATTAGAAATCCAGTTTCGCCTTGGTGGCAGCGGGGATTCCCCCCGCCGCCTCGGCTCCGCTATGCGTTACCGCGTTCAGTCCAGGAATCTCGGTGGGTCCGATCCAACCGGCTTTCACTCCAATGAAACCATAGAGCCACATGCAGCCGAGCACGAGAAGAATCAGGCTGATGACAGAGGGAAGAATGCACTTGAGAATTCATTTCTTCATTTGAATGTTCCTTTGTTTTTCTGTGGTTTTCCCTAAGTTTGGCCTAAAAGGAAATTGTGACGGTGGAGCCGCCCTGCTCGTCTTGCGGGAGTGGAATGGTGCGGGAAACGCCGCCGAGGGTGAGTTCAATGCTGGGAAGCAAAGCAGTGGGGTCGGCGAGGAAGACCGTCTTCCCTTTGATGAGAAAAACGCCGGGAGCCTTGGTTTCGAAGTCACCGAGTTTGCCAGGGACGTGGAAGATGGCGGCGATGGTGCCGTCCTGGAGGCGAACCGCCTGGAGGTCGGGGGTATTTGCGAGCACGTTGGAGAGACCGCGCCTAGCGGTCTGTTCCGCAGTGGCACCTGGCAGGACGGCAATGCAGTACGATGCGTCTTTTGGACGCAGTCCGTGCGGGACGCCAACCGTGAACAATTCCTGCGTCACCAGGGTCTCTTCTTTCTTACCACCGTTGATGAAACGCTCATCCCCCGTGTGTTCCTTGGCGTCCCATTGCAGCCACTCGCCAACGTAGCCAATGCCGTCGTGGTGCACCCAATTCGTTCCATTTTCGATTTTTCCGTTGCGCAGGCAGCAGTTGATGGTGGTGGCAACCTCATAGGGAGACGTGGATTGAATATCCGTCCCGAGTTCGTAGACGGCGTCGTCGTCGAAGAAATAGGCTTTTTTGGCGCGAACGCCATCCAGGTTCTGCGTGAAGATGAAAGCGCCGCGGGAGCCATCGGTGGCACCGCCGTCAAACGCAGTTTCGCCGAGTTGGCGCGAGCCTTTTGGGGAGAGGGTCCATCGGCGGTCTTTGCGGGACTGGATGGGAGTGGCGGGGAGCGTGGTTCCGGGGAGGCGCGTCCAATTCCAGGAGTTTGTGATGGCGGTGTACTCGTTGCCGGTGCGCCAGAAGAGGCAGGTGCCGTCGGAGAAGTATCGTCCCAAGGCATTGTCGCCATTGGTGTCGTCTTCGACGGGACGGACGCGGACGGAGTTCCCGCGGACCACGGACATCCAGTCGCCACGGCGATGGAACAGCATGGCGGAGTTCCAGAGGACGCGCGTGCCGATGAGATCGTTCACGCCTGTTTCGTTGCGATTGAGGATTTTCTCGTAGGGTTCGGGGCCCTTGGGGTCAGCGGTGGCGTATCGAGCAATGCTGCGGAGAACCCAATCGCCCTTTCTGGCTTCGCCTTGATTCCAGATTTGGCGTCCAATGGCGAGCAAGTTCATCTTGCCCTTCCAGAGGGTCCACTGGAAGCCATGGAAAACATAATGGCGCACCAGGTCCCACTCCTGTGGAGTGAACTCCCAGGCGGTGCCTTTCCAAAAGTTTGCCCAGCGGGACATATTCTCGCAGAACTCGCCGCCGTAGTTGCCGAACTGGACTTGGGGACCATGCTGGTGGTACGCGCCGTCGCCACGGATGCCGCCGCAAGCCCACTGAAGGCGGAGTTCAGGGGGAACAATGCGGATTTCCCGACGAATGATGTTGGCGGAGGCGGTCGCAAGGCTGGCGTCGTCTTCCAGAAGTGCCCGCAGGAACATGTTCTGCGCAATGAAGACGAGATTGTTGCCCGTGTAGCGAGGGAGCGGACGGGCGTTGCGGCAGATATCGAGGGCATTTTTGCGTATATCGCCTGTGAAGAGATCCCCCGGGTCGGCAAGGAGGATTTGCCCGATGCGCTTGGGCTGGTTCATATCGTTCTGCCACCAATTGGAACTCAGTGGCTTGTGCGTGCCCCACCAGGCGAGAGCGGCACGCGCGGCCTCCGCGACCTTGGGATTCTTGTATGCAGGATTGCGAGGGTCTGCATAGGCCCGCGTGAGGATGCGGGTATTGTCGAGATGATGGACTTGCCTCCAGGAGGACCGATTGTCATCCTTGTAGTCAACGGAACGGAAGGAGCCGTCGGGCAACTGGTCCTGCAAGACTGCCTGAAGTTCCTCGGGAGTAGCGGAAGGTGCTTGCATGAAGTCGTCCCGCATGCGGGAACGGATGGTTTTGAGGTCCTGGGCGAGTTGCGGCGTCAAGGTCACTTTGGGCGGGATAAACTCCACGGGGTCGAGGCGTAGGGTCGAAAGGTCGAACTCGATTTTGCCGGCGCACTCTTGCAGCCCGAGGCGCAAAGTGGCGGTTGGAATGCGCTCTCGGTGCCAATCTGTGCTCAACTGCAGTTCTGTCCACTCGGAAATATTGCCTTCCTTGGTGGGAAAGATGGCGTCGGTCCAGTATTCCCTTCCAAAGACGGGGTCTTTGAAAGAAAGCGCAACGCGCGGACCAGAATAATTGTGCACCTTGGTGGAGGACAGGTTCCAGGCGCGAGCTTTCACAGTGATGGTAAAGTCCCGAGCGGGAACGTCTGCGGGCTTGAAAATCAGGAATGCACAGTTTGCACCCATGATATCCTTTGCCCCGGCCGGAACCTCGGTGACGGCGTACCGCTTGCCATCGCGGACCTCGATTCGAGTGTACTTGCTGAGGCGCCAGGAAGCCTTCGGAGTATCCAGAAAAATGCTCTCGGCAGCCAACAGCGGGAGCATCAGGAACAGAAAGAAGGCAATGTTGAATTGTCGTTTCATCGGAACCCCATTTTTTCTCTTATGAGGTAATTGCAAAACTACCGCCCAACCGCAAAACATCGCAAGCGAGGAAGCCATCGCACCACGCCGTGAAGGCGGTTGGGATGAGAGTTTTGCAATTACCTCTTATTCTTATATTATTTAGGAATGACGCAATTGAAGTTTCGTTCAGAAAGCCAGGCAGCCGCGCGCTGACGCTGGTCTCCCTGGATTTCGAGGGTGCCGTCCAAGAAGCGTGCCCCGACACCAAGGGCGGTTTTGAGTTGATAGCAGAGGTCCATCTGCTCCGTGAAAGTCAGTTCCTTGAAGCCATGTGCCAGAGTGACGACACGCCCCTTGTGCCCCTTTTTCTGAATGACTAGCACGATACGCGGTCCCTTCGGGGCTTGCGCCGGTTTGTCAATCCCGATGGCACTGGGGAGTCCGTCCGACTTTTCGGCAAATGCCTTGAGAAGCACCTGGTCCTCCTTGGAAAGTTGCGCGGCGATTTGCTCGTCATGGGTCGGCGGCGGTGGCGGCGCGGGCTTCGGCGGCTCTGGGGGAGGCGGGAGTTCGACATCCAGTTTCAATCCTGCAAAAGGATTGCCAAGATTGACGCCAATCTCGGGCTCCTTTTTCACAGCTTCCAGCTGCTTTTTCTTGGCCATATTATTCGACTCCTTCACCGTCCGTACGGGCTTTGCGATTGCGTTTCACAACGGGAGCGGTATTCTTCAACAGTTTCGGGTCCAGGATGTTGCGTTTGCGACGGAGGTACTTTTGGAGGGCGGGGATGTCCATTTCGAGGAAGGAGGGGACGTGTTCGTCATGAGCGAGGATGGCGGCTGCGGCGCCAGCGGCTTCGCCCGTAACGGCGCATGGCGGAATGACGCGCGTGACGTCCCAGGCCTCGCCTGTGGAGGAGATGCAGCGCCCCGCCGTGATAAGGTTGGCGGTATTCGGGGCGGCGAGTGCCCGCATCGGGATGCAGAAGATGGGGCCTGCCTTGCGCCAATCGGGCGTCATGGCGACGGTATCCTCGAACCAACGGTGGTCGTCGCTTTCCTTGATGGTAACCTTTCCCGCGAGGCGGCGCGTCATGCGGAAGCAGGGAATGGTGGGGGAGTTGATGGGATAGCACTTCTCGCCTTTCTTCCAGCGGTCAAAGACGTGTTGCATCATCAGTTCGCGCGAGGCGAGGGTCATTGCGGTGACGCCGGCGGGGGTATCTCCCCGGAATGTCGGAAGGCCCAACGTATTTCCCTCGCGCAGAATATGATAGAACCGGTCGGTGAGTTTGTGGAGGTGCAACTTGTCCTCACCGTCTGCCCAGTAATACCAGCCGCAACGGGAGTTGCGCTTGTCATTGACGGTCTTCTCGCCTGCGGCAAAGCAGACGTCAGCATCCCCCGAACAATCCACAACGGTCTTGCAACGAATGGCACTGCGCCCGTCTTTCGCCTCGACTACCACAGCGCGAATCCGAGAACCCTCCTTGATGACCGTGGCGAACCGCACATCAAAGAAGAACTTCACATGCGCTTTCTCCAGTAGTTTTTCGAGGCGATAGATGTAGAAGATGGGGTTGAAGGCAGTCTGGAATCGATGTTCCTTGCGTTCCGCGACGGTGGCTTTGTGCGCCCAGCACTCCGGAACAGGTGTAATGCAATGGGAAGCAACGGCTTCTGGAGTGTCAAGAACGGAGAGGTGGAGGAGTTCTTCGCCGATGCCGCCGATGACCTGGTGCCCCAGACCGTCGCAGATGGGAAGGTAGTGAATGACGTTGCCGACGGTCGCCAGTCCACCGAACGCGCACACCTTCTCCACCAGGCAGACTTTCGTATGAGGAACCCGCGCCGCAGCCAAGGCTGCTGCTACCCCCGCGATGCCACCGCCAACCACCACGACATCATAATCTCCTTGAATCGGTAGTTTCTGTGCATTCTCCAGAATCGTCTCTTTCATCGGTGTTCTCCTTGTTCTAATCTCTTTCAATCCACCCAGAAGCAATGACGCGATCGCCGTCATAAGCGACGGCTAGTTGCCCGCATGGGACGGCGGGCACCGGTTCCCGGAACAGGATTCCTGCCTGACCGCCGCCAAGCGCGAGCAGGACGCCGTCACGCGGCTTCATCAGGTAACGCAACTGGAATTGCGCGCGCAGAGTGGTTCCAGGTTCTGGCTCGGGGACGAGCCAATTCACTCCCGTGAGGTGCACGCATTCGGTACGGCGTTCCTCGTGAGCGATGGTGACGCTGTTCGCTTGCGTGTCAATGGCAGTAACGAACCAGGGGCCGCCGCCGAGGCCGAGACCGCGCCGCTGCCCGATGGTGTACTGGAAGGCACCGTTGTGCTTTCCCAGACGCTTGCCATCCTCGTCGAGAATCCAGCCTTCCTGCCGCAGTTCAGGCTTGCGCGCGGCGACAAAATCCGCAAAGCCGCCATTCGGCAGGAAACAAAGGTCCTGGCTCTCGGACTGGGACTTCGGCACGAGGTCAAACATCTCCCCCATCGCCTTGACCTGAGTCTTCTCCATCTCCCCTAACGGAAACAGGGTATAGGCGAGTTGCTCCTGCGTCAATTGCGAGAGGAAATAACTCTGGTCCTTGGTGGAATCCAGGCCGCGCCAGAGTTGGTACTGGCCATCGGAATTCAGGATGCGAGCGTAGTGGCCCGTCGCCATGCGCTCGCAACCCTCCGCCTGCATCACCGCCGCCAGCATCCCAAGTTTGATGCAACGATTGCAACGAGCACATGGGGAGGGGGTGCGCCCAGCCGCATACGTCTCTGTAAAGTATTGCAGGATTTCAGATTCGAACGCCTCTCGCAAATCCACGACCTTGTGTGGAATCTTCAACTTTGCGGCAACGGCGGCGGCCTTTTTTGCAGTGGCCTCGTGCTCGGGAACCAGCACCATCGTGTAGCCAACGACGTCGTGTCCCTGCCCTTGCAAAAGAGCAGCGGTCACAGCGCTGTCCACGCCTCCTGATATGCCAATGCCGATTTTCATGAGTTATTTTCCAATGCAGAAACGGGAGAAGATGGTGTCAAGAACGTCGGGCGGGGTAAACTTCCCCGTGATGCGTCCCAGTTCCGCGATGGCGGAACGGATGGGGATGGCGGCGATTTCCCAGTCCTGGTCCGTGATGGCGGGGGCAGCCTGCGCAAGGGCACTGGCGGCGCGCTCGAAGAGGTCTGCGTGACGTGCCGCGACCGCGATGTCACTCTGCGCGGGATGACCGCCCAGCACAGCCTGTTCCATCGCAGCGGCCAGGCGTTCGATGCCCTCGTTGCGCAAGGCGGAGACGAAGATTGCCTCAGCGTCTGGCGGTTGGTTGGAACAGGTGCCTGGTGGCAGCAAATCGCATTTGTTGGCGACAAAGAGAAGTTGCCCGCGATGCTTCCAGTCAGGCCAGGTCTGCTCTGCATACGGGCGCGCTGCATCGTACACCCATAGGATGAGGTCTGCCTCCGCGATGGAAGCGCGGGAGCGTTCGATTCCGGCATGCTCGACTTGGTCGGTGGCGTCTGCACGAACGCCTGCGGTGTCCACCAGGCGGAAAGGGATGCCCCGGATTTGTGCAGGGGCCTCGATGGTGTCGCGTGTGGTGCCGGGGAGTTCGGAAACGATGGCGCGGTCGCGTCCCAAAAGGAGATTCAGGAGACTGGACTTGCCGACATTCGGGGGCCCCGCAAGCACGAGGGAAACGCCGTCGCGAAGGACTTCGCCCTGGTTGCGGGTCGCGGCGAGCCGTGCCAGTTCGTCGGCTATGTGCTCCATTTGTTCACGGAGGAGTTTAGGAGGACGGAAATCCAATTCCTCCTCGGGGAAGTCCAGACGAGATTCGACTTCGGCCAGGATGTCCTGGAGAGCGTCCTGGACCTCTGAAACCTTGCGGCCCAGGGAGCCGTCCAATTGACGGCTGGCGAGGTGGAGCGCGGCATCCGAGCCGGCGGAAACGAGGTCCATGACGGCCTCCGCCTGCGTGAGGTCAAGTTTTCCGTTGAGAAAGGCGCGTCGCGTAAACTCGCCTGGGCGCGCAAGGCGCGCACCTGCACGAAGCAGTTCCCGAAGCACGGCACGTGCGCAGACGGCTCCGCCGTGGCAGTGGAACTCCACGACATCCTCCCCCGTGTAACTATGCGGCGCGGGCATTCGCACCGCCATGCACTGCGGGTCAATCACACCGTCTGGACCTTCCACTGCGCCGAGCACCATCTCACGCGGCTGGAGTTGTTCTACTCGTTTTCCGCCCAGAGACTTCCAGCATTTCGAGGCAATAGCGTCCGCATGCTCTCCCGAGAGTCGCAAAACGGCGACGGCGCCACCCGTGGCGGTTGCGGGCGCGCAGATGCACTCTTCTTGCTGGATGAGAGGTTCAGGCATGGTCTAGACGCGGAAAAGCGCTCCCAGTTTCTTGCCGAGGATGGTGGACGCCGTGAGCAGGGAGACGCCCAGGAAGAGCATCGTCCAAAGGCCCAGTGCGGAGGCGAGAGCCTGCCCCTGTCCCAGCAGGGAGGAGAGTTCGTAAATGGCCTTCGTGATGGGGAAATAGGCTGCCTTGTGGGCGAGGATGAGGGAATCTGAAACCTCCAGCATCGAGAAACTGAAGGCCAGAATGCCGCCCGCAATCAAGTTCGCCATGATGAGCGGAACCGTGATGCGGCGGAACACGGCAAAGGGTCCCGCACCCAGACTCGCGGCCGCCTCTTCATAACTCACGGAAGTCTGCTGCAATCCCGCAACCGCCGCTCGCACGACATACGGCAGACGGCGCACGGCATACGATATCACCAGCAGCACCGTGGGATTTTGGATGGGGTCAAAGCAGTAGAAAATCTCCCCTTTCTGACCGAGCGCGAGATAGCCAAACGCCAGCACCAGTCCTGGCACCGCCAGCGGCAGCATCACCAGCGTGTCCAGAATCCACGAAAGACGGCTCTTGTCCCGCACAATGCTCACGGCGGAGAATATCCCCAGCGCAATGGCAATGAGAACCGCCAGCAGGGCATAGCGGAGGCTGTTGATGATGCTGGGAATGGTCAGACTGTGGCCGAGCGCTGCTTGGATATGCTCTAGCGTTGGTGTAGCAGGTAATATGCTGTGGTACCAGGACTTACATACCGCAAGCCCCAGTACGCCCAAATGCGGCAGCAGCGTGAACAGCCCGATCCCACCGAAAACGGCGATGACTGCGGCCTGCCGCCAGCCGGTCAGTTTCTTCTGCGCACTGGCACGTCCCGCCTTGCTGAGCATTGCCGTGCCGCCGCGTCCAAACAGAAACTTCGCCAAGGCGTACATGCCTGTCGAAAAAATCATCACGATGGCAACGAGCGCATAGGGCATCTGGTTCGAACCCAAATCGTTGAGACCTTCGTAGATTTGGACGGCGGTGCAACGCCCGTAGTCGAACATCAACGGTGTTCCGAGTTCCGTAAAGGACCAAATGAACACCAGCGAGGCCCCCGCAAACACGCCTGGCATGACGAGCGGCAGCACGATTTTGCGGAAACGTCGGAACCCTGTGCAGCCAAAGTCCGCTGCAGCCTCCAGCAGTTGCGGATCCACGTTGGCAAGTGCGGCGGAGACATTCAGGTACATGATGGGAAACAGATGCAACGCCTCCAGAACCACCACCGCCACAAAGCCTCCCGCAAACCAGTCGGGTCCCAGTCCCGGCTTCACGATGTGCAGTGCCTCAAGCAATGCATTGAAGGCACCGTAACGCCCGAAGATGCACTGCATGCCCAGGGCACCGACAAATGGCGCGAGAATCATCGGCAACAGCAGCGCCCCCGTCAAAATGCGCTTTCCCGCGAAGTCAAAACGGTCGGCAAGCCAGGCCAGAGGCATGGAAATGGCAACGGAAAGCAGGGTTGTGCAAATGCCGATGCAAAGGGAGTTCCAGAGACCGCCGAGGTAGATGGGGTTCAGAAAAACCTCCTTGAAATAGAATAACGTGAAGTGCCCTTCGTTGTCGCGCAATCCTCCTTTGAGGACCTGCCAGACAGGCAGGAAGAAGAAGAAGGCAAAAAAGACCAGGACTGCTGCGATTGTCAGGGTTTTGAGGATGCGGCGGTTCATCGTGATGGCCTCATTCTGCGATTGCTTGGGCGACGGCGTAATGCACGTCATGAGAGATGCTTATGTGGATGGCACGGATGCCGAGACGCGCGGCGGTGGCGGCGGCAGTGCCCGTCAGGACAACGACGGGCTGTCCCGACGGAAGGTTCTCAATGTGCAAATCAAGCCAAGCACATTCTGGACCGAAGCCCGTGCCAAGTGCCTTGGCGACGGCCTCCTTCGCGGCCCAGCGCCCCGCATAGTAATCCAGACGCGCCTTCTCGTGGGAAGGAGCCTTCGCCTGCTCCTCCTCCGTGAAGACGTGCGACAGAAACGCCTTCCCATGCCCCTCCATCGAAGCACGGAGACGCTCTGTCTCAATGATGTCTATGCCAATGCCAATCATTCTTTTAGTGGTTAGTGGTTAGTGGTTAGTGGTTAGTGGTTAGTGGCTAGTGGGGTCAGTGGTTAGTGGTTAGTGGTTAGTGGTTAGTGGTTAGTGGTCAGTGGTTAGTGGTTAGTGGTTAGTGGTTAGTGGGGGTCAGTAGTTAGAGGCTAGTAACTAGTGGTTTGTAGGGAGT
>JAFRLI010000153.1 GCA_017431255.1 Victivallales bacterium | reverse complement strand
GGCCGACTGTTTTGATGTTGTGGGGTCTTTCCGTCTCGTCACGGGAGTTTCTTCCCTTCCAATGACTCGAAAAAATGGGTGGGATTCATTCGCATTATGGGAGGTTAGGGATTATAGTATTATTAGGTTTTTCATCTTACTACAACCAAAAAAGAAGGCACACGAATGTCAAATCTGTCCATGATTCCGAACAAACTTGTCTCGTTCCTCGGAAAGTCTTGCTGTGACTTCACGAAGGAAGACATCAAAAAGTATATCTTTGAGAATGGCATCCAGCACGTCAACTTCCTGTATCCGGGCGGCGATGGACGCATCAAGACCCTGAACTTCGTCATCCACAGCGCTGAATATCTGGACGAAATCCTGACCTGCGGCGAACGTGTTGACGGTTCCAGCCTCTTCTCTTTCATCCAGGCAAGCAGCAGCGACCTCTACGTCGTCCCACGCTACCGCACGGCCTTCCTGGATCCCTTCGCAGAACTCCCCACTCTCGACCTGCTCTGCTCCTTCTTTGACAAGGACGGCCAGCCCCTCGAAAGTTCCCCCGAATATACCCTCCACAAGGCCTGCGAACAATTCAAGGCCGACACGGGAATGGAGTTCCAGGCCATGGGCGAACTGGAATACTATGTCATCGCTCCCGAACAAGAACTCTTCCCGGCCACCGACCAACACGGATACCACGAGTCCGCACCCTATGCAAAATTCAATGAATTCCGCCAGAAATGCATGCTCTACATCGCACAGGCAGGCGGTCAAATCAAATACGGACACTCGGAAGTCGGAAACTTCACCCTCGACGGCAAGGTCTACGAACAGAATGAAATCGAGTTCCTCCCCTGCCCCGCAGAAAGTGCCGCAGACCAACTCGTCCTCGCAAAATGGATGATCCGCAACCTCGGCTTCCGCTATGGATACGACATCACGTTTGCCCCAAAAATCACTACAGGAAAGGCCGGCAGCGGAATGCATATCCACATGCGCCTCATGAAAAACGGCGTCAACCAAATGCTCAAAGACGGCAAAATCTCCGATACGGCCAAGTCCGCCATTGCCGGCATGATGACCCTCGCGCCATCCATCACCGCCTTCGGCAATATGAACCCCACCTCCTACTTCCGCCTCGTCCCGCATCAGGAAGCCCCCACCAATATCTGCTGGGGAGACCGAAACCGCTCCGTTCTCGTCCGCGTCCCCCTCGGCTGGAGCGGACGAACCGACCTCTGCAAACAGGCCAATCCCAATGAACCCGATAGCGAATACGATACTCGCCAGAAACAAACCGTGGAAATGCGATCCCCCGACGGCTCCGCAAATACCTACCTCCTCCTCGCCGCTCTCGCTACCGCTTGCCGACACGGCATCCTCATGGGCGCGAAAGGCGTCGAACTCGCGAACAAAACCTACGTCAACGTCAATATCCACCTCAAGGAAAACGAAACTCTCCTCAACAGCCTCCGTACCCTCCCCGATTCCTGCGTCAAATCCGCCGCTTGCCTCAAAGAACAACGACAATTCTACGCAGATAAAGGAGTCTTCTGCGATACCATCCTAGACGGCATCATCCAACAACTTGAAGCCTTCCAGGATACCACACTCCGCTCCGACCTCGCCGGCGACCAAGCCGCTATGGAAAAACTCGTCCGTACCTATTTCCACTGCGGTTAACCCCTTCCTTTCCTTGCTTTTTCTGGGG
>JAFRLI010000152.1 GCA_017431255.1 Victivallales bacterium | reverse complement strand
TCGCCTTTGTGCTTGAATGCGAATAATCGGCCTTCACCGTCTCCTGCGACAACTGCGCCTGGCGAGCGTACATCGAAGTAACCGTGTCTATCCTCAGCGTCATATCGTGCCCCCTTGCAGTAAAATGGTGAATCCATGAAGTTCTTAGACCTTGAGCACCATAGTCTGGGCGGCTCCTTTGCCAGAAACGCCCGTGGTCTCGGAAATCTCTCCACGAAGATGGTCTTGGACTACCTCGGCCGCCGTCTCGAAATTCTCGAATGCGTCCTGGAATTGTGTGGAATCCAGCGAGTCGGGCGACTGCTGCCACAGCAGATAGATCACATCATCCGAGGCGTCGTATGAAACCGCACAGCCGACTGGCAGCGTTCCGACGCAGTTCAGCGCAAGCGCCTGCTCCAGCACTTCCAGCCGATGTGTCTCCTCCAGCCCGGCCAATTCCAGGAGCGACGAGAAGCAGACCACCAGATTCGCCTCCGCCAAATAGGACACGCTGATCTCCAGGTTTCTGCGAGTCACAACCAAATAACCGTCCTCGTCTTCTCGGGCCTCCAATCTCGCATCGGACATCCACTGCTTCAAGGTCTCCCGTTCCATTTCTTTCTCCTTCTTGATTCGTGCCCATATGCCACTTGATAGTGCCTTGCAACTACATCAATTTATATATTATAACCGCGATTCCTAAAAATCCAGTCGGCGACGCGACGGATTTGCGAAAACGGGCAAGAGAGTTGAAGATGAGGAAGGTTCCGATGCTTGGGAAATGCTATTTTCGGGTCGGCGGGTTGCAGGGGAGAGGAGATGATATTATATTATTATCCCAGAAGGTTGCATCCCTTCTAGTTCCCAATAAAAAGGCAAATCCTAACAGAAAAGGAAACGCAAATGAGCACCGTGTACAATTTCAATGCTGGTCCTGCGGTTCTGCCCCGCAGCGTCATCCTCAAGGCTCAAGAAGAACTCGCCGACTACAAAGGTTGTGGATATAGTATTCTCGAAGAATCTCATCGCGCAAAGGCTTTTGAAGAGGTCATCCAGGCCGCCGAGGCCAATATCCGCCAGTTGATGGGCATCAGCGACGACTATGCTGTGCTCTTCCTGCAGGGCGGTGCCAGCATGCAGTTTGCACAGGTCCCGATGAACCTGATGGTCCCCGGAAAGAAAGTCGGTGCCGCCGACACTGGCGAATGGGCGCACAAGGCCATCAAGGAACTCAAAATCCAAAACGCCGATATCGACCTCATCTACGACGGCAGCGCAAACCACTACAAAACCATCGGCGACGCAAGCCAGTGGAAAATCGATCCCAATGACGCATACGTCCACATCTGCGCCAACAACACCATCTATGGCACGGAATACCAGACCTTCCCCGAAACGGGAGACATCCCCCTGGTTGCTGACATGTCCAGCGACATTATGAGCCGCGTGGTGGACGTCAACAAGTTTGCGCTGATCTACGCAGGCGCCCAGAAGAACATGGGACCCTCCGGCGTTACGCTCGTCATCATCCGCAAGGACCTGGCCGAACGCTGCCCCGCCACCGTGCCGACCATGCTGCGCTACACGACCCACATCGAAAAGCAGTCCCTCTTCAACACCCCGCCCACCTTCGGCATCTATATCATCCGTCTCGTTACCGACTGGATGCTCGCCAAGGGCGGTATCGCCGCCATCCAGAAGGTCAACGAGGCCAAGGCCGAATTGCTCTATAACGCCATCGACAACTCTGGATTCTTCCGCGGCACCTGCGACAAGGCCGACCGCTCCAAGATGAACGTCACCTTCCGTATCGGCGACGGCGATGAGGAACTCGAAAAGAAGTTCGTCGCCGAAGCCAAGGCCGCCGGATTCGTTGGTCTCAAGGGACACCGCGCCGTTGGCGGCCTCCGCGCTTCCATCTACAACGCCATGCCTTTCGACGGCGTTATGGAACTCGTCAAGTTCATGAAGGACTTCGCTTCCAAGAACTAGTGTTTCATTGCTGAGTTCATTGCGCCTTGCGGCGATAGGCTGGCATCTGTGGCTTTCGGTGAAACTCACGGGCGACAGCCCGCGCATTCCACGTCAAGTCGCAACTGCTCCGCCTCTCATCCGCAATCACGCAATTACTTTCGCAATCAAACACTAGAGGTAATTGCAAAACCTATGGGAGTCCACAGAACACACAGAATACACAGAACTGTTTATCCACGCTAACGCGCGGCTAAACACTTGATATGAAACAGAATACAAAGCGCAATCCGCCGTGAGGCGGCGGACTGCCTTCTGTGTATTCTGTGTATTCTGTGGACTCAAAAAGGAGTTTTGCAATTACCTCACTAGAAACAAGAACTTCCCAAAACTGAAGGGACGGGAAAGAGCCAAACTCTTTCCCGTCCCTTTCGTTTTGAGGGTGCATGGGGTTTATGACGCCGTTGTTACCGTTGCAGGAGGGTGCGGACGGTGGCGCGATTGTCGATGAGAGGCGGCGTAACTCCGGGTTTGCAAGATTGCGCGATATTGTCGAGCACGAGGCGTTCGACGGAGACATCGGGGTCGAGACCGACGAGCGGCGCGTCTGTTTCGGTGTCTTCGTAGCGGTAGATGTCGCGAAGAGTTGCGTTTCCGACGCGGGAGCCGAAGGCAAACCAGACAACGGGGAGGGTCTCAATGGCGTCTTTTTCCCATCGGATGTGGCAGGGAGGCTGCAGGCGGACACCGCTCTTGTGGGCATGGACGTGCTCGACGGTGATGTCGTCAAACCAGATTGGTTCGCCTGGATGTACGTTGTGTTGGGAGATGAGGACGGCATTGTGGCGGAAACTCCCGTAGACCCCGCTGATGCGGACATGGAGCATGGGTTCGCCGCAGGAGAGGAGGCGGATGCCGGAATAGCCGTTCTCGGCGGAGATGTTTCGGATTTCGATGTCGCGGATGGTGCCTCGAGAGACCTCGGCGTGCGCTTCGTCAACCGTGGTGAGGGAGACGATGTCGTCGTTGGTGACTCCCATGATATTTTCGATGAGACCGTAGGCGGCGGGGCCATTGATGTGGACGCCGTCGGTGGTTCCGAAGTGGTTGTTGTAGTCAAAGAGGAGGTCGCGGACGATGAAATAGTGGGTGTCTGCGATTTGAATGCCGTAACTGACGGGGTCCTTGACGGTCAGTTTCTCAAGGGAGATGTGGTCGACGTGTGCGAAACGGAGGAGTTTTCCCTTGAAGACGGCGGGGTCGTAGGCGTATCCGATGCGGTTGTGCTCGGCGGTTTCCTCCAGCGGATCGAGTCCCATCTGGTCACAGTTGCCGTCCCAGAGACCGCCTTCGAGGTGGATATCCTCGTCGCGTTCTTTTCCCTGGGAGGCAAAGTGTTCGTTTTCGATGAGGGCGCAGCGGGAGTTTGGAGCGGCGCGGAAGATGACTCCAGGAGCGGCGACGAGACGGGTATGGGAGTGGATGACGAGGGTGCGCTGTAGGAGGTAGACGCGCGGTTCGTCAATGCAGACCAGACCCGTCTGGTCGAGTTTCTGCTGGAGGAGGGAGGTGTCATCGATGAGATTTAGCATTATCGTTTGGGGATTCCGAGGCGTGAGAAATGTTTGTCGAAGTGTTTTTCGAGTGCTTGTGCATAGTCCTCTTCCCATTTATGCATGGCGGCGAAGAATGGCTGGCGGAGCGGTCCGGTGAGGATGGGGCCGTAGGTGATGTGGAGGAGTTGCCGTGCGTCGGGATGGGAATCGATGAGGGCGGGCAGTTCGGAATCGGGGAGCGTATCGAGGTTCGGGATGCGGGAAAGGTCGGCCGTAATGTGGTAGAGTTTGAGCATATCGTTGAAATGCTCTTCGGCATAGCGGTGCATTTGACGATAGAGGGCGGGTTCGCGGCTAGCAATGACACTGACGGCGACCAGCCAACTCGTACCGGCGGTCTTCAGGTGCAGGAAGCCCGCGGTCTCGCGTCCAACTGTCGGGTAGACGGCGAACTTGTCGCTGCCCGAATGCACGGAAATCTTGTAGTTGCCGTAACTCTTGGAAATCTTTGCATGGACGCGGAACTGGCGGTCAAACTCGGCCAGGTCGCCGATGTAATCGACGGCTTTCTGAAACTCGCCGATGAAGCGCGGTGCGAGGGAGGAGACGATGACGCCCCGGCGCTGGAGTTCGCGCGCGATGTAGAGATGGTGCGAGGGGAGGGTGGGGCTGGTTGTCTCGTCAATGGAGATTTCGAGGTCGAACTCATCTCCACGGCGGGATTTGATGTGGTGGTAGACCTCTTCGGAGAAGGCGAGCGCCTTGTTGTACATGACGGCGCAACGGCGCGCAGTCGCCGCGTCAATGGCGACGGTGACATCGCCAGCCAGAGAGAAGGTCTGGTCGGAATATTGGGTTTCGACGAGTTTGCGTTCGTCTTCGGGGAGTGCGTTGTAGGCGGCGAGAACCTCGTCGTCGGACCAGTCGCCAGCTGCGGCGTTCATGACTTCGGAGAGGTCCAGGGTAATCATGGGCATGCCCGCGTCGAGCGCGATGTCGATGTCGGGGATGTTCTTGAGGTGGTCGCCGTCGGCACCATAGCCATCGCGATAATCGGCGGCGAAGACCTGGAAGACGGTGTCATCGACGACGTTCCGGAAGGTGCGGTTGGTCATGGAGAGCTCACGCATGGACTGTTGCGCAAGAACGGGGGAGAGTTGGTAGTTCTTGGCGGCGCGCAGTTGTCCGATAGTAGCGAGACCGAGGCGGTCGCCGCAGCCGATGGTGGTGCGTTCCAAGCGGAGGCTGCGCGGTGCCGTCCAGGGGAAGTGCTGGCGAAGGGCGGCTGCGTTGATGGCGTCCAGCGGGCAGACCAGCCCGTAGGCACCGTTGGCGAGTTCAAATGCCTCGCCGGCAAAGCCTTCGGGCAAATGCGCCGCGGAATCGGCGGCTACCAGCAGGAAGCGCTTCTGCTCGTCACGAGCAAGAGCGATGACGGCGGAGTTCAGGTTGTGGACGGAGGACGGGTAAACGCAAGCGGGGACGTTCTTGGCAAGCAGGGCTTCAAGGAGGTTCTTCATTTGGGGTAGATTGTGGTTCGTGGTTTATGTCTAGAGGTCGGCGTGGAATCGTGGATTGGGCAAAGGAGGGTTAGGGAGAAGAGGGGGCGTTGACGGTGACGGTGAGGATTGCGGTGTCAGGTGCGGTTCCCGAATAGAAGGCAATGACATGTTGCCCGTTGAGGGGGACGGCATTGGCATTGCCGGCGTCAACCATGACTTCGCTGCCTCGGGCGATGGGGGCGGGGGGTGGCCAGGCGCAGGGATTGTCCCATACGTCGGCGATGCGTGCGACGCGTCGCTTGAGGATGCCCCGTCCGCGCTCGTAGTAGTAAAGGGAGACGAGGGGACCGTTCTGGATGAGGCTGGGGGTGGAGCGGTTGACGTCCGTGATGTTGGTGCGCATGCGCGTCCAGGTTTCGCCGTAGTCGGTGGACTGGAGTTGGAACTGTGCACAAAGCGAGTTGTCTTTCGTGTTTTCGGTGCGGGCAATGACGAGGAGGCGTTCGTCGTTCGGCGGGAGTGCTGCCAGTTCGGTGGGCCATTCTTCGAGGGGGAGTCCCTGCTCGATGATGCGCTGCGACCAGGTAAGACCGTCGTCTTGACTGGTGAGGGTTCCCCAGAAGCGTTCTCCGTCATGCTCGTAACTGCCTGCAAACCAGAGACACATCAGACCGCGTCCTGGCACAGGGAAGATGTCCGTCATTTGCATCGGGACGGGGGCGAGCGGCGGTTCGGAGATTTTCGTGTAGGAAAGGCCGTCTGTGGAGCGGAAGAGTTCGTGGTGGTTGCGTTTGCCGTAGCTGCGGACCCAAAGGAGGAACGCCCCTTTGCTGTCGTTGCCGCAACCGATGGTGACTTCACCTTGTTCGGGCTGGTCCGTGACAAGAACCTCGTTCGACCAGGTCTTGCCGGCGTCTTCGGAAACTTTTGCGCAAACGCGTCTGCATCCTTCGGAGATGTTGTGTGCGCTGCCCCGGCTGTAGGTGCAGACGAGACGGTTGCCGATGGCGCCAATCATGGGCCAGGAGTTGTAGCCAGGCTCGTCCTGCACGATGGTCCCGCAGGGCAGGGCGGGCAGGGCGGTGGCACGCAATTCGCTGACGACGTAGGCTTCGTCCGCGTTGTCACGTGGATCGTTGCAATCACGGCTTGCTTGGAGGAAGACGGGTTTTTCTGGCTCGACGGGGACATACGTTTCCAACCGCAAATCCCTCAGCCCTGCGTTTTCAAGCGGCAGGAGTTGTGCAGGGGAGGTGCACGTGGCGCCACCGTCCTGCCAGACCTTGCTGCGGAATGCCGCGTATGCACCTGGCAGCGGTGTTTCCACCTTCACTGTGCAATTCAGGCAGATACCCCTGCACCAAGAAGGCAGCCCCTCCAGAACCCATGTCCCGGAGAGGGCGTCTCCCGTTGCTTTGCGTTCCCACGCTGGCGTATCAATGCCTGGATTTCCCAACTGCATTTCGCTTCTTCTGTCCTCTGCTATTTTGCGAGGTCAGACGCGTCCAGTGCTTCGACGTTTTTCTTGTAGGTGGACTTGCGGTTGACCGTGTTGTCCTCAATGCCTTTCTTGAGGTCCTTGGAACCTTTTTCCACCTGCTGCTGCACGTTCTTGATCTTGGCGTCCACTTTCGCCTTGTTGTTCTTGTAGTACCAGTAGCCGGCACCAATGAGCGCCAGCAGGATGAGCAATTGAACCAACTGGATGATGCGGCGCTTGAAGTCGGCAGCACCTTTGCGGCGGTTGACATCGTTAACCATCGCCCCTGTGCGCAGTGCGTTCTTGTAGCAGAGGTCCGAGCAGTACGGAACACCATCGTGCATGTTTTCTGCCGCGCATGCCTCGCACAGCGGTTTCGAGCAGCACGCGCAACGCGCCACTGCTGGCTCATTCGGGTGGTTCAGACAGACGATTCCAGCTAAATTGGCCATGATGGTTCCTTTTCTTTTGAGGTGGTCCCGGAAACTTGCAAACAAATGACAAAAATGACTGAGGGAATGGCAAAACTCTCATCCGACTGCCTTCACGGCGCGGCGCGATGGTTTCCTCGCTTGCGGCATTTTGGCGGTTGGGCGGTTGTTTTGCATTTATCTCTTCTTAAACTATATCCGCCTTTTCCACAATTCCAAATCTTCGCCAGAAACTTTTCGGTTCGGTTTTGCCGAAGAACGCCTGTTTACGCGGGATTTTCGGCGAAAGGCAGCGGGACAATGTCACTTGGTGCGATATTGAGCAGGAGTTTCTGACCGGGTTTGTCGTCACCCGTGGGGTTGAGTTCGAGGAAGAACAGCTTCTGCTCGCCCGTGGCGGTGGTGGCGATGTGGTGTGCGACCTCGCCCATGTAGGAAGTCTCCGTCAGCACGGCGGGAACAGCATTGGCGTTGGGCGTTTTGAGCAGGGAGATGGCTTCCGGGCGGATGGAGAGCGTCACCTTGTCGCCAACGGCGGTATGTTCGGGGAGTGGACCCGTGCGGAGCACGCCAATGGCGGTTGAAACAGCGGGCTGGTCTCCTGCTTCCTGCACCGTCCCTTGCACGAAGTTGGTCTCCCCGATAAAACTGGCGACGAATGCGTTCGCCGGATGCCGATAAAGCCCGTTGGCGGTGGCGACTTGTACGATGTGCCCGTCTTTGAGGACGGCGACCCGGTCCGCCATGCTGAGGGCTTCCTGCCTGTCGTGCGTCACATAGATGGCGGTGAGACCGGCGTCCTTGCAGATGCGCCGAATCTCGAGACGCATGTCGCGGCGGAGTTTTGCGTCGAGGTTGGCGAGTGGTTCGTCAAGCAGGAGGCAATCTGGTTGTACGATGAGGGTGCGTGCGAGGGCGACGCGTTGCTGCTGACCTCCCGAGAGTTCCGTGGGTTTGCGGTCGCCGAGTGCCTCGATTTGGACGCGTGCCATGGCTTCGCGGACGCGGCGGTTGATTTCATCCTTGGGGAGGTGTTTCATTTCAAGACCGAAGGCGATGTTCTGGAAGACGGTGAGATGCGGCCAGAGGGCATATCCCTGAAACACCATCGTGGTGTTGCGCAGGTTCGGCGGCAATTGTGCAATATCCTTGCCGCCCATGTGGATTTCCCCCGAGGTCGGTGTCTCGAAGCCGCCAATGCACCGCAGCAACGTCGTCTTGCCACATCCCGACGGTCCCAGAAGGAAAAACAATTCACCGTCTTCAATGGTGAGCGAGATGTCGTCCAACGCACGCACTTCACCAAATCGCTTGCTCAGATGGGATATTTCAATCTTCATGGTCGTTCCAAGGTTATAGAAGAAATTGCAAAATATTCATTCCAACCGCCTTCACGGCGCGGCACGATGGCTTCATTGCTCAAACTCGGTGTGGTCACCCACCGGGTCTTCGTTCTTCGCCCTCGCTTGCAGCGTTTTGGTGGTTGGGCAGTCGTTTTGCATTTACCTCTATAGTGAAAATTGCGCAACCGTCCTACACACCCACAACATCGCGCCACCGATGTTCCGGACAATCACTAAAAATGTAATCCCTTTGCGCCATATTGCAAGCCTTATCATCTCCCTTTTTTTGAGGTTATAGCGTATAATCTTGAACACCCATTTCCAAAATTCTTTTGAGAGTATGTAGATGATAGCATAAGAGAAAGTCCTAAAACTATTTTCTAAAAAATCAGTTTGCAATCTCATAAAATAGCCATATATTATCGAAACAGCAAGATAGAGAAAAATGAGAGCCGTGTGAGATGTGAAAAAAAGGAGCGATTTTCATGGGACTGAAAGATACTGCCGCAAAGAACTTCTTTGGTCGTCCGGAGGTTTTGGCGTGCTTGCTTGAGTACGTGTTGCCTAAGGTAGTGGGTAACATTCAAGAAGACAAGCTACGCCTGGTGTCTGGAGAGTACTACAGGATTCTCAAGAACGAAGATGGGCAATATATAACGGACAACCTTTTTCGGGACCAGTTGTTCGAGTATGACAATGGGCGGGAAATCATCTCCATTGGATTGGAATACCAATCGCAACATGACAAGAACATGGTGCTGCGCATTATGGGATATGACCTCCGGCGTTACAACGACCTGCAAAAAGAGGGCCGCATGCACCGCATCATCAACATCGTCCTGGAGTTTGAACAAGACGGACGAACTGGACCATGTGAACTGAACCAAAT
>JAFRLI010000151.1 GCA_017431255.1 Victivallales bacterium | reverse complement strand
GGTCTCCCGCCACCTGCTGGCAAAAGTCAAAAGCTGCATCTGGGCGGAGGAAATTGTCGCGTCCGACCTCGGAAAAGCGGATGCGGAAGGAGTCGGACCAGGTATTGGGAGCGGGCATATCAGGGGGAAGAGGGAACTGCGTCGGAACGGATGGTATGTTTGAGATTGGTGTGGTCTCCGTTGAGGAGGACTTCCAACCATTGGAACGGGACGGCTTTTCCGTTAGAATCGGGGTATGTGTTTTTGGCAGAATGCATGGCGAAGAGCATGCCATTCACCAGGACGGGACCATTGGCGGAGATGACCATGGGAACGCGCCCCGTCAAAGTGGCTTTTGCGGCATTGGCCTCCTCTCCCAAATCCTTGAGGAGTTTGCTGAGGGAAACATGGTCCGCGAAGAACATTCCTTTCAGACTGCCGTTCGGGATTTCAATCGGCAAGGCTCCCGCAACCAGTTCGCCACCACACCAGTTCATACGGATGTTTTCGACGAGGAGACCGCGCTGCGACGGCAACTGGTACTGGATGCGTCCCTTGGTGAAATGGATGGGACCGGCGTCATACGCGTCAAAGGCAGCCTGTTGCGGCTGATTGGGAGAATCGGGCGTGGAAAGGTAACTCGTGCGGAAGTTTCGCAGCGAGATTTGCTTTTCGGGAATCTCGAAATTGACGTTCGTAATGTCAAGCCGAGAGAAGTTGTCTCCAGGCAGATTGGGATATTTGCGGTGCCATTCATACGCAAGTTCTCCCGTGAGATTGACTCCTTCCGCGTGCGCGAAGAAGGTTTCCATTGCAATGGGCGAGGAGGTTGAGATTTTGTGAACTAGGAGATGTGCCTCTGCCTTCGGTGCAAAGAGGGTTGTCCAATCCAGTTTCGAGTGCAAGGAGACCTTTGCGTTGTTCAAGAGAATGGTCTGGCATTCGGCATCCAATTCAAAGATGGAAGCCTTGCGTTTGCCCTCGACTTTGAGGGAACCATAGTAGTCCCGTTTGCCGTTTCCAATGTCCTCGATTTGGAACAGCACAGCCCCTTCCTCCCCAACGTCTTTACCCGAAAGATGAATCTTGTTGATGTGCAACGTATCCGCCCCGAAACGGAGGTTGCCTTCTCCCGAGGAAAATTGAAGGTTGTGGGGTCCATCCTTCGGGATGTCCAAGGACAATCGGAAGTCATCCCAAGACGCGTCCTCCCTTCCCTGGACCAAAAGCAGTTTGGGCAAGGCGGCTTCCATATGGATGCCTTTCTCGTTGCGGGTATACTGACAGGTAAACGTCGGAAGACTGTAGTTGTGTTTGCTCTGGAAGGAAAAATTGCTGGTGTTGAAACGAAGGCTGGATTGCTGCTTTTGCCACAACAGGCTGGCCGTAATGGAGTCGTTGTGGAAGGCGCGGTCGAGCAGTCGTCCTTGCAACTGGTCCACTTCGACCTTAAACTGCAGGGCGTCGTCCTTTTTTCCCATCCAGTCGGCCAACAGACGCACATTCCCTTGTTCGATACAGTTGTCTCCCTTCAAAACGTGAAGTTTCTGCATCGCCATATCCGCATGGAACCCCAGGGGACGCACCCCCTTCCCTGCTGCGGAAATGTGCCATTCCGCAAGCAGAACACCAAACCGGTCCTGGGGCTCTTTCCACTCAAAGGGCGGTGCGTTCTTCGGCTTGGAAAGTTCCACTTCCCAGGCGTGCGCCTTCGTGTCATAGACCAGTTTTCCATGCTGCGTCCAGGAAAACAGCGGCTTGTCTGGAGTCTTGCGGGAGGCGAATGTCGTCGTGACCGGAGTCTCCAGTTGAATGGTAGAACTCTTTTTTGGCGGGACGGTCTTGCCTTGCACGCGCAATTCATAACTACGGGACTGCAGGGAAAGTTCAAGGCTGGCCGTCGCCTTGCCTTCATCGGGAACTTCGTAGAGGCAGTTCAGGTTGGCGGACGCACCTTCCGGCTCTTTCGGATCCCCGCATTTTGCCTGCGCCGTGAAATAGGAAACGTGGAGCTTCTCCATTGTGACCGCACTTTCAAAACTGAAACGATGGTCTGGCAATAAGGCAAGCATTGGACACAAATCCGAAAAAGCATGCGTCGCAATGGACTGCCCTTTGACACGGAAATGCCTCCGAATCATATCACCTTCCCCTATGAACGTGATTTCCTCGCCACGAGGCCAGGTACGACCTTTGACATACCACGCCTTCTCCACGGGACTCGCTTCCACCTCCATCGGCATCAGCACTTCATGCTCCTTCACAATCAAATGAACCAGAGCCCCATAAACCAACACCTGCGGACGCAACCCCGTCACAAAGGAAAGCAACCCCGCCTCCGATGGCTTCGGACGACCCTCCTTCGGCAAACGTACCCCCTCCACCGACAACGAATCCCCGGATGTGTGCACATACGCGGACACCCCCGAGGCACGCACCGTTCTCAGTACAAACGGGAGCGGCCAGTACTGCAACGATACCGACGCAACCCAAAACTCGTGCTCATCCCCCTTCCGACTGACCTTCACGTCCGATAACTCCAGACGCGTAAACCCTACATGACGCACCTTGCACGTCACACGCTCCTGACGCAGCGCCCGCGCCGCCAATGGCACCGCTACACAGCGAACCAGAAACCACGGCACCCAATACAACACAACCAGGCACAACAGCACAAAAAACGCCACGCGCTTCAAACGGGGTTTCTCACGCTTTATTTCTTTCGACCTTGTCCATCTCATAGATATGCTCTCGCTCGCACCACCTCCTCTCTTTCTCAATATATAGCATATCCTATTTTGTCCTTTTTTCAAGTTCTCACCCTCTGAAAGAACACAAGAGAAGAAACAACAGAACGAAAGCGGCCCCCCAAGGTACAACCGCGGCCCCCCAACCAGGAGGTCGGGGGGCGGCTTCCGTATTATTCCAGTCGCATCCAGGCGATGTCGAAATAGGCAAGGAAGAGTCTAGGGGTATCGAGCCAGAGCTCGTCGATGGAGCCTTTCCAACGCGGGTTGGCGGCGAGGTCGATGGTGTATTCGTGCCATTCGCCATCGGGAAGGACTTCGGTGGAGGCGATGTTTTCGATGGTGATGGAGTTGTTGGGAAGGATAAGGGGATTGCCTTCGCCGCCCCAGAGGAGGGAGAGGGTGGTCTTACCGTGATCGGGGTAGTTACCAGTCACGGGGAACTTGGGGCTGGGATTGATTTTCATACGCAGGCGGAGTTTGGTGAAGTTCGCCGCGTCAAACGGGGCAATGCGCGTGCGGAGGGATGGGACCTTGACGCCATTGCGGAAGAAGTGCAAGGCTCCGTCCACGTTCTTGAGGTAGGCGGTACCGTATGGATTGCGATACCAGCCCTGCGTGTCGCTGGAGAAATCCCAGGAGGTCTTTGCAAGATGGGGCATGGGCGGGTAGTCATAGGGACCGAGCCCGACGTCGGAAGGGACGAGATTCGGGGGGAATCCCTCGGCCGGCTTGTCGCAGAAGACATCGCGCAGGGCATCGTACATCTGGAATCCAAACTCCTGGTTTGGCTCGATGTAACTTCCTTCCTGCCATTCATTCAGCGGAGCGACCACGATGTGGCGAAGGGAATGTTTGTCACAGAAATCGCGCAGATTCTTGCACATCTGGAGGAATTTTTCGGGGGTGCGTCCATAGACCATTCGTGCGTACTGGAAGGAGCGCGGTTTATCATTCCAGCCCGTGGGAAGCAGCGGCCAGAAGGGGACAGGAGAGCCGAGGGAGCTCTGGGGCCACCATTTGCGGGAGGCCTCGACGACGCAGTCATAGTGCAGGTGCGTCTCCACGTCCTCCATCTTGGCGGCCTCGGGAGCAATCTGATAAGCTACCAAATCGAAGTTGTACATCATCGCGGCCTGGCAGCCAATGTCTTTCGCCCACTGCAATCTCTGCTTCACCTCTTCCTTGACATAATGGAACATCTCTATGAAGTAGATTTCGGGCAGTCCAGCTTCTTTCATCAGTTGATTCGAGATGGCGAAGGCGCGGCGAATGCCCTCTCCAGGCTTCAGCACCTCGCCGTGGTCGGCGGCCTCACGGATGAAGTCATCGTCCAGGTTATGGCTAGCCCAGTAGACAACGACGGGATGCCCGTCAATGGTGTAATATTCCGGGGTTTTGAAATAGTTGTCGATCCAAAACTTGGTGACATTGATTTGGTCCTGGGTGCTGTGTGCGCGAACCTCGTTGTGGTTGGCGTACATCATGAACCACTTGAGATATTTGCGATAGCGTGCCTTGTAATATGCCTTGACCCAGTGGTCGAGACGCTGCACGCCCTTGTTCCAGTACCAGTCCACGCAGAAATTGGAGATACCGTGCTCCACGGCCCACTTGATTTGCCAATCGACCACCTCGGGATTGCCTTCATCGTACCAGCCCAACAGGGGCTTGATATGCGGAAGCGTCTGCTCGACCTGGTCCCATTCCGCCATCTGTTCCGTCCCCGGATAGTACAGAGCGGTCACTTCAATCGGTCCAAACTGAGGCTTGGGTTCTGGCACGTAATTCATCGTGGACATCGTCGCGTCTCCTTGTTACTCAAAAGACCTCCCTCTGTCTTTATTATACACTCTTTTTTCTCAAATATCTTGGACTTTCGGCCTTCTTGCCTCAAAATATGAATGCAGAACAAAAAAAAGGGACTGATTGGACATCTCGTTTTTGCAGGACCGCGCCCCGCGCGGCCCAAGAGGGCGTCCTGCACTGGCGGACGCGCCCTGCGTCAGAGGACAAAAATAGGACGAAAAGGAGGAAGAGTGCCGTGCTAGCAACTATTCCTTTTCGTCCTTTTCGTCCTTTTCGTCCTTTTCGTCCTTGAGACTACTTCTTGTGCTTGTGGGAAAGGATTTGTCCGGCAAGAATGACGAGGAAAGTAATGGCGAGTAGGATGGTGGAGAGAGCATTGATGAGCGGGAGAGAGCCACGCCGAATCATGCTGTAGATGTGGATGGGAAGGGTTGTGGAGCCTGGTCCTGCCACGAAGAAGGAGATGACGAAGTCATCCACGGAGAGGGTAAAGGCGAGCATGGCTCCTGAGAGGATGCCGGGGAAGATGCAGGGAACGAGAACCTTCCAGGTGGTCTGCCAGGTGTTGGCGCCGAGGTCGTGCGCGGCCTCGATGATGGTGTTGTCGAAGTCCTGAAGACGGGAAAGCACCGCCATGGCGACATAACTCACGCAGAAGGTGATGTGCGCGAAAATGACCGTCCCCAACCCCAATTCGACGCGCAGCGCCACGAAGAACAGCAGCAGGCTGATTCCAGTGAGAATCTCCGGCACAATCAAGGGCGAGTATACCAGAACATAGTGCATGTCCTGAATCTTGCTCTTGTAGCGGTGGAGAGCACAAGCGGCGGTGGTTCCGAGAACCGTAGACGCAAAGGTTGCCACAAAGGCGACAAGAAGCGTGTTGCGGAACGCGAACCAGATTTCGCGCGCCTTGAACAGTTTTTCGTACCACTGGAACGTAAATCCGCCCCAATGGCCGCCCGTACGCGCGAGATTGAAGGAGTTCACGATGAGCAGCAGAATCGGAAGGTAGAGGAAGATGAGGACAATCCAGGTCAGAATGCCCGGGAAACGGCTTTTACGCAGCATTTAGACCACCTCCTTGGCAGGCTTGGGCTCGCGCCCGTCCTCGCCTTTCTTGCCCTTGAGGAAGTAGAGTAGCGGTAGTAGCGTGCAGAGAATCAAGACCGCCGCCAACGCAGATGCCGCAGGCAGATTGCGGTCCGTGAAGGTCTTCTGCGCAATCACGTTTCCAATCATCTGCGAGCCGATGCCGCCAACCACGTCGGGAATCACATAACTCCCGAAACTCGGAATGAGCACCATCAAACACGCGGAAACCAATCCCGCCTTGATGCCCGGAATGAAGACCGACCAGAATGCCCGTAGACGCGAGGCCCCCAAGTCCATCGCGGCCTCCATCAGCGTGAAGTCAAACTTTTCAGCGGCAGCATACAGCGGCAGAATCGCAAACGGCAGTTCCGTGTAAATCATCACCAGCAACACCGCTTCGGGACGATACAGCAACAACGTGTCAGGCGCAACCAGATGCAACCAAACCAACGCTTGCTTCAGGAAACCATCGGGATGCAGCACCTCTTTCCAGGCAAAGATGCGGATGAGGAAACTGGTCCAGAACGGCAGAATCGTCAAGAACAGGACAAAGTTCCGCAGTTTTTCCGAGCAACGGGCGATGTAGTATGCGACAGGAATGGAGATGCAGATGGTCGCGAATGTGCAGGTGAGGCTCAACCAAATGGTGCGCCAGATGATTTCGGGATAGTTCGGGTTCTTGAGGGAGAGGAGTGTGCGCCAGGTCCAGCCTTCGCCGATGGACCCGTCAATGGCGGCGGGCTTGAAGGCGATTGCGAAGATGATGAGCGTGGGAATGAGGAAGAAGAGGGTCAGCCAGGCAAAGGAAGGGACCGTCAGGAAGCCTTCCCGAATGGTGTTACGGGAGGTTCTTTTCATGCTTGGTCGCCTCCCACGGAGGAGACTGGTGCCTCTGGACTGCTTTCTCCGACGGTCTGCGGCGGGGTCTGGAGCAGATTTTCGTCTGCCTCGGAGTAGCGGTCCAGCATAAATCCGTCATCCGCAAACCAGGAGATGTAGACATGGTCCTTCCATTGGATGGGCTTTTCGTCCAGCATAAACCGGGTATGCTGACGATTGACGGAGATGCGCCAGTCGTGTCCCAAATCCACCCAGTAGCGCGTGTGGTCGCCCTGGTAGATGAGGTCTTCCACCACGCCCTCCAGCACGTTGTACTTGTTTCCAAGCGACGGTTTTTCCAGCGAAATCTGGATTTTTTCAGGACGGATGGAGAGGTGGACGAAAGAACCCATGTGGAGTTTCTTGTCATTGTAGCAGAGCATCTGCGGGAGGTCTGGCACATCAATGACGCAGTATTCCGTGTCGACGATGCGAGTGATTTTACCATCGAGGAAGTTGGTATCGCCGATGAAGGCGGCGACGAAGGAGGATTTGGGAGCCTCATAGACCTCGGCGGGGGTGCCGACCTGTTCGAGGTGCCCCCGATTCATCACGCCGATGCGGTCGGAAAGAGACATGGCTTCGCCCTGGTCATGCGTCACATAGATGAAGGTGATACCGACCTCATCGTGGATGAGGGAGAGTTCCAGAAGCATCTTCTGGCGCAACTTCAGATCGAGTGCGGCGAGCGGTTCATCCAACAGCAGCACGTCTGGCTTCAGGACCAAAGCACGTGCGATGGCGGTACGTTGCTTCTGCCCGCCAGAAATCTGCGACGGCTTCTTGTCTGCATGCTCCTGCATCTGAATCATGGAGAGCATTCGGTCCACTTCTGCGTCGATTTGTTCCTTGGGACGCTTTTGGAGTTTCAAACCGAACGCAATGTTTTCCCGAACAGTCAAATGCGGGAACAGCGCATAGTTTTGAAAGACCGTATTGACTTTGCGCTGATTGGGTGGAAGATCTGTGATGTCCTTTCCATCCAACAAGATACGGCCTTGGTCGGGGTTCTCAAAACCAGCAAGCATTCGCAGCAGCGTCGTCTTTCCGCAACCACTGGGCCCAAGCAAAGAAAAAATCTCCCCGCGCTTGATGCTCAAGGAGACGTTGTTTACAGCCTTGGTGTCATTGAACGCCTTGCTGATGCCGTCAAACTTCAGAAAATCCTCCAACTCATAATCCCCCTATAACTAGGTGTGGGCTGCGCGGGGACTGTGGTTAGGCACTCGCCTCCCTTCCCGCCAAAATCTCGCATAAGGGAAAAACGACAACATTAATATAACTCCTTTCTCCCCACTTTCCAATGCCTTCCCATTAGTTTTTCCTCCCTACATCAAATCACGGAGGATTCCCCCTGTCGGTTTTGCAGGTCGCGCTCCGCGCGACCACCACGCTCCCACACCCCTTTGCCGTTCCGAAAGGCTTGTCCCCCTATCGGTTTTGCAGGTCGCGCTCCGCGCGTCCACTATGCCCCTCCACGAACCCATTATTTTTCCAGTTGTGACTTGAAATGCCCAAAGCATG
>JAFRLI010000150.1 GCA_017431255.1 Victivallales bacterium | reverse complement strand
CTGTTCTCCGGGGGAAAGGTCAAGACCTTTCCCCCGGAGGACAGGCAGGAAGCAACGGTTCTTTTGAACCTTTTGAAGAGAAAGGTGTATCCAATATTTTTGCGTATTTTGTGTATTTTGTGGAAGAAAGTGTTTCAAAATTATCGCCATGAACCAGGGTTCTGAATAATAACAATTGCTTAATGATTTGCGCCTTGTGGCGATAGGCTGGCATCTGTGGCTTTCAGTGAAACTCACGGGCGACAGCCCGCTCAATCCACCTCAAGTCGCATCTGCTCCGCCTCTCATCCGCAATCACGCAATTACTTTCGCAATCAATCAGTAGGAACGAGTGGGGGAGCGGGAACAGCAGTTTCCCGCTCCCCGCGTTTTTGCAAGGTATTCCACCTATATTTTCCTGAGGGATGACCAAATAATTGCGGTATCCTCAAAAAACAGTCCCGTTGCTGGTTGCGGAATGGAAGGAAGAGATTAGATTATAGGGGAGGTATTTTCGTTTTTCCAACAACGAGGTTCAAGATGAAGGTTTCCATAGTCAAGTTTGTGGCGAAAGAAAATGCGGCTCTGCTGACCTATGAGGAGCAGGAGGAACTGGACCCCAATCAGGTTCTCATCAAGTCGCATTACTCCGCCATTAGCGCAGGAACGGAACTTGCGAACTACCATCAACTTCCGAATACGGGAACGGGAAGCAACCCCAACAAGAACCCGTATCCTTTTGGACCGGGATACAGCGCGGTTGGAGAAGTCGTGAAGGTCGGTTCCGAGGTAGAAGACCTCAAGCCCGGGGATATTGCAGGGGTGATTTGGAATGGACACCGTTCCTGGTACCGTGTCGCCCGCGACAAAGTCTTCAAGGTTCCTGAGGGCATTGACGAGCGGGAAGCCGCGTTCCTGAACATCGCCACCTTCTCGCTGCTGGGCGTCCGCAAACTGCACATTCAACTTGGGGAGCCTGTGATGATTGCAGGGCAGGGACTTCTCGGAATGCTGGCAGGGCAGTTTGCACGCCTGAGCGGTGCTTGCCCCGTCCTGGTGAGCGACTTTTCTCCCGAGCGCCGCGCACTTGCCCTGAAACTCGGTGCAGACTACGCATTTGACCCACGCGAAGCGGACTTCATCCAGAAGGTCAAGGATGTCACGGACGGCAAGGGACCGGCGGCAGTGGTCGAGGTTACTGGCTACATCTCCGCCCTCAAGCAGGCGCTGGAATATATCGATTGGATGGGACGCATCACCCTACTCGGTTGCACGCGCATTTCGGACGAAACCATCGACTACTACAAATACGTCCATCGCCGCGGCGTCGAAATCTACGGCTGCCACACCGAAACCCGTCCCAAGCAGGATTCCCATCCTGGCTACTGGACCCAGAAAGACGACATTTGCACCTTCTTCAAGTTCTTGCAACGCAAGAAGGTGCAGGTGCTTCCGATGATTTCCGAAGTTGTCTCCGCCAATACCTGCCATGAAACCTACGACCGCATTGGCAGTTCCAAGAATCCACCTCTGGGGTTTGTCTTCGACTGGACGAATATCGATGCATAAGGAGGCAGCATCATGGCACGTTTTCGAGTAGCGCAAATCGGGATTTTGCACGAACACGCCAGCGGCATCATGGCGACCGCAGCCCATTTTTCCAAGGATTTCGAAGTTGTCGCCCTGGCGGCAGAACCCGATGCGTCCCCCGAACGCCTGGCGTCCTTTCATCAAAAGTACTGCCCGCCCGAATGCAAGGTCATGAGCCAGGACGAACTGCTTGCATTGCCGGACCTGGACGCAGTGTTCATCGAAACCGACATGCGGCAACTCGTCGCCACCGCGATGAAGGCCGCGCGCACCAATCACCATATCCACATTGACAAGCCGATGGGGAGCGAGGAACTCGAACCGATGATCGAACTCGTTCGCGAATGCGAGAAACGCAAGCTCGTCCTGCATCCAGGCTACATGTTCCGCGGGCACGCCACCTTCGAGTTCATGAAGGCCGCTGTCCGAAAAGGTTGGATTGGCGAAGTGATGCAAATCGACGCCAATATGAACCGTAACGATCGCGACCAGCACTTCCGCGACTGGCTTGCAACCTATCCCGGCGGCGGCATGTTCGACTTCGGGTCCCACATCATCGACGTCGTCACCGACCTCTTCGGGGCACCCGACCGCGTCCTGCCCATTCTCAAGAAAACCCGCGATGGATTAATGGACAATGCGCTTGCCGTCATGGAGTATCCGCATTTGATTGCCACGATGTCCTGCGGGTTGAACATCAATCCTGTGCGCCGTCGTTTCACGATTCGCGGGAGCGAGGGCTTCCTGGAAGTCAATCCCATTGAACCAGCACACAGTGGCTATCCCCTGTTTGATCAGAAGAAGCCTGCCGTGGTGACAATGGTCCTCAGCAAGGACAACGATACATTCCGCGCTGGCACCTACGACATTCCGTTCGCACTGGAAGACCGCTACATTGACATGCTGCGGGATTTCGTGAAAATCGTGCGCGGAGAGATTCCGAATCCGCACAACGGCGATTATGAAATCATGGTGCAAAAGGTGATTCTGGCCTGCTCCGGGTATCTTCCCTGGAGCAAATGACATATAGCAGTGTTTTTCATTTCCCATACAACCAAGGAGTCAAAGATGTTGAAAAGAAGTTGCCTGTTCCTGTGCCTTCTCGCGCTGGTGTTCGCCAGTTGTCGGAGCGTCCCCAAAGACACGCGTGTCTATGAATTTGGTTTGCACAAGATTTTCACGGACCACATGGTGTTCCAGCGGCAGAAGCCGATTCGCATTTCGGGAACCGCCGTCCCTGGCAGTCTCGTGCGCGTGGAAATCGGACGCAAGAAGGCGGAAACCAACACTTTTGACAATGGCGAGTGGGAAGTCATTCTGCCGGCGATGATGGCTGGTGGACCGTATCGTCTCGTGGTCCAGTGCTCTGGGCAGCAAATCGTGCTGGATGACATCCTGGTCGGCGAAGTCTGGATGTGCAGCGGTCAGTCCAATATGCAGATGCCCCTGGATGGTGGACGCGATTTCTGGCGCGTCAAAAACTACGAGGAAGAAGTGCGTAACGCCAACTGGCCGAAAATCCGCATCTTCCAAAGTGCCCGCGTCAAGTCCCCCAAGGGACCGGTCGAGGAAATCAAGGGAACTGGCTGGCAGGTCTGCTCGCCCGAAACCGTCGCGAAGTTCTCTGCTGCCGGATATTTCTTTGGACGGCAGTTGTACCAGGACCTCGGCATTCCCATTGGACTCATCGATTCCTCCTGGGGCGGCACCCGCATCCAGCCTTGGATTTCTGAGGACGCGTACCGCGACAACCAGCGTGTCGAACTCGAACAGATTATCGATGCGCGAAAGGAAAAGCCCACCGATAATTCTAAGGCAAGACAAGAGTTTGAAAAGCGGAATGCCATCGTCAATGCCTGGATTCGCAAGTTTGACAACTCGAATCCGGCGGCAACCCAGGCGGCCAAAGACTGGAAAAATAATACCTACGATGACTCGCAGTGGGGCAGTGCTGCTGACCTGAATCGCACCTTTAAGGAAATCGTGGGCGTGGGTTGGTTCCGCGTAATCGTGCACATTCCCGATGAATGGGCCAAGAAAACCCTGGTCCTCAACCTGGGCCGTGTCGATGACATTGACCAGACCTACTTCAACGGAACTCTGGTTGGCAGCACGGGAGTTTCTGTCCCAGAGTACTGGAATGTGAATCGTCGCTACACCATTCCTGGCAAACTCGTGAAAGCGGGGCGCAACGTCATTGCCGTCCGTGCAACCGATTACTATGGCGAAGGTGGTTTGATCGATATGAACAAACCCGCCACGCTCGCGCTGGCTAGCGCGAAACCCGACGAGGCCGTTCTTCCGTTGCAGAACTGGAAGGGGCGGGTGGAGTTTGCCGCCGATTTGGCAGTTCTGGGACCGCGTCCCAACATCGACCAAACCCCGATGGCGGGCGCGAACAGCCAACAGTTCCCCTCCACGCTCTATAACAGCATGATTGCTCCCTTCACGAAAATGAACATCCGCGGCGTCATCTGGTACCAAGGATGCTCCAATGCAGGGCAAATCGATTACTACAACCTCCACAAAATCCTCATCCAGGATTGGCGCAACAAGTGGAACGACCCCGAACTGCCCTTCATCACTACGCAACTCTCTGGCTTCCACAAGCACACTCCCAAAGCACGCCCGGCAGAAGACCTCTGGACTACCTTGCCACCTCCTGGCGACGGCGGCTACCCCCTCACGCGCGAAATCCAGGCCGAAATGCTCAATCTCCCGAACACGGGTCTCGCCGTAACCGTTGACATTGGCGACCAATTTGACATTCACCCCAACAACAAGCAGGCCGTCGGATATCGCCTGGCCAAAGAGGCCGAACGCATCGCCTACCGCAGCATCGCTACCTCCCGTGGACCAATGTTCGACCACATCGCCGTCGAAGGCAACAAAATCCGCGTCTTCTTCGCCCAGGATGTCTACCATACCGCCGATGGTCTCAGGACCAATGACGGCAAAAAGCCTGGTGCCTTCTCTATTGCTGGCGAAAAGGGCGTTTTCGTCTGGGCCGACGCCGAAATCGACCCTGCCACGAACACCGTCGTCGTCTCCTCTCCCAGCGTTCCTGAGCCGCGTCGTGTCCGTTACGGCTGGGCAAGTTACCGTGGCGATGCCAACCTCATCAACAAGGCTGGCTTCCCCGCAATCCCATTCCGTTCCGACAAGCCACAGTACTAACTACTAACTGACAAGGGGAGGAGGGAAAGAGCCGGAAAGGACCTGGGTCCTTTCCGGCCTTTTCGTCTTTGTCGGTCTGGTTCTCGGTCCAGGGTCCTCTCACCCCTTCTGCATACGAAGGATAGCGCTGAGGATATCGTCGATGCTAGCGAGGCGTCCAGTGCCCTGTTCGCCACAGGCGACGTGTCCCGCTTCGGGACCAATGAAGGCAATGCCGCGTTTTTTGAGGAGGGCGACATTGTCCTGGACGGCGGGATTCGCCCACATGCGGGGGTTCATTGCGGGCGCGACAAGGACAGGTGCGGTATGCGAGAGGAAATAGGTGGAGAGAGCGTCGTCGGCAATGCCGTGCGCCATTTTGCCGAGGATATTGGCGGTGGCGGGCGCAATGACGAGCAAGTTGGCGCGGAGCGCAAGCGCAATGTGTCCTGGCTGCCAGTCTGGCATGTCCCAAAGACTGGTGACGACGGGGTTGCGGGAAAGCGTCAAAAAGGTCTGGGGGCAGACGAGTTTCTGCGCGGAGGCGGTCATTATGACGTGTACATCGACGCCTTTCTGCGCGAGGCGAGAAATGAGGTCGGCGGCTTTGTAGGCGGCGATGGAGCCCGTGACTCCGAGAACGACGGTGAATGGTTTTTTAGGCATTCCAGGTCTCCTGGGTGAGGATGTTGGAGCGGAAACGGGCGGCGTCCAGGATGCTGGCGAGATGCCGTGCAGACTCCTGGGAATCCTCGTTGATTAGGACGTACTGGTACTCTTTCCAGAAAGTGATTTCGCGTTGGGCGCCTGCGAGTCGTCGCTGGATGGTGTCTTCGTCCTCGGTTTTGCGTCCACGCAGGCGTTTTTCGAGTTCTGCCATGGAGGGGGGCATGAGGAAGACGGTGACGAGTCTGGAGGCGTATTGGGGCTTGGCGGCAAGATTCTGCCGCACCTGGAGCATTCCCTGGACATCAATGTCCAAGAGGACATCCTTTCCGTCCCAGATGGGTTCCAGTTCGCTGACAAGGGTTCCGTAGAGATGCGCGTGAACCGTTGCGTGTTCCAGGAAGTCGCCGGCAGCGAGGTGAGCCTGATATTGCGCTTCGTTTAGGAAATGGTAGGCAACGCCGTCTTCCTCGCCAGGGCGGGGTGGACGCGTTGTGCAGGAGACTGAAAAATGCAGGTGCTGGGTGAGTTCGTACAAGGCGTGGAAGACCGTAGATTTCCCCACGCCAGACGGTCCCGACATGACGAGAATGATTCCAGAAGACTGTTCTTGGTTCATAGCGGTGCTTGAGAGGTTGCAAGGAATGTGACGGGGCGACCGTCCAGTGCCTGTATTTTCGAGGATTGCAGGAGTTGCGGGAAGTCCGGAAATGGGGAGTCGTTAAAAGTGACGACGAGAGCTTCGCCGTCCTCGTGGATGGCGGGCTGTAGGTGGAGAATCGCGAGGAGAGAGGTGAGATGTGTGGGAAGTTTGCCGTTGCGGAAGAGAGGCATGACGGCGCGGAGGAGAAGGATTTCCGGGTCGAACGGATACCATTCCTGGGCAGATTTGAGCGCATTTTCGGCGTTCTGGTACATCGCGTCAGCAGGTTCTCCTTTTGCATGGAGGGAGAGGGCATGAGCGAGGGAGGCGCGTGCGAGTCGCAAGTGCGAGGCAGCGCGGTGTGGCGTTCGCGAGATGAGTTCCCGTGCGGTTTCCTCGGCCTTGGGAAGGTTTCCTTGTGAGAAATGAATGTTCTGCATGCGGAGGACAGGACCTGGTGGACGCGTCCAATACGCGGCGGCTTTCTGGAGGAACTCCAGTGCGCGCGGCAGGTTCTCCTTTTCCAGATATTCCGCTCGCTGGAAGGCATGTTCGGATGGGGTGCGCAGGACAAACAGGCATGATACGAGGCCCAGGGTGATGGCGAGGAAACGCAATGCTTTGGGGAGGGGGCGGCCTTCCCCTTCGTCGAACGCCAGAATGCCTGCAAATGCGGTGAGGTAGGCCACGCCCGGAACAAGTTCATTGAATTGGAAGGCGGAGTGAATGGTCCAGGCGGCGGTTGCGGCGCAGGCAGCAGTAAAGAGCGGCTGCCGGGCGTTGTCCTTTGGCGGGAAGAAGGTCGCTGTCAACCAGGGAAGAAGCAGGATGGCGAGTCCTGCAAGTGCTCCCAGCAGACCCTGTTCGCCTAGCAGCCCCAAGTAGAAACTGTGGGGATTTCGCGCCACCTCGGCTCCAGGTGCCTTCTCCTTCAGGTAATGCGAGAAGAACTCTCCCGTACCCGCTCCAAAGAACGGGGATTCTGCAAACATTTGCACGCAGGCCTTGTAATAACCTATGCGGACCGATGCCGACGCCAGGCCCCCACGGGATTTCTGCAGGCTCGTCAGCACCACCAGAAGCAAGGCCAGCAAGATGGCCGCTCCAGGAACGAGCCAGCGCCATCGCCATGTGCGCACGCGAGGAAGCGTCCAGACGGCACAAGCGAGCCCGGCGGCTGCGCCCAGTGCCGCGCCCCGGCTACCTGTCCAGTAGAGGCATCCCAGGAACAGGACAATCCCCGTCACGAGAAGCGCGCGGCTGCCCAGGCGTGGTTTTTCAAAGCGAAGTCCCCATCGGTACATTGCCAGGAGGCTGAACGGAAAGCACAAAAGCAGGTATGATGCAAAGACATTGGGGTCAATAAATGTGCTGTAGACGCGCGTCTGTTCCAGTTTCTGGAGCATTTGCCCGCTCAATTCGGTGTGGTTGGCGGCGGCCTGTTCCAGGGTCAGTCGCTTCATCGCCTCAAAGCCCCAGAAATGCTGGTAGAGACCATGCAGGCAGGAAATCAACCCCACCAGCCCGATCGTGTGCAACAGCACCGGAACGACCTTGCGGTCATTCGCGGCACTCCACCAAACCGCCACGCAAAACGACGCCAGCCCCGCAAAGTGCCCAATCCACTGAATCGCATAATCCAGCTCCGTCGTCTTCACCAGGCCAACGAGCCCCGTCACAATCGGCAGGCTCCAGATCAGAGGCACCAAGGCGGAACGGTTTGCACGCGGCACCGGATGCACCAGTGCCGCAAACACCAGAGCCAGCCCGCAGAGAAGCGATGTCAAGTAGCAGGGCAATGAGAAAAACATCCATTCCCAGATGTCCATTGGGAAGTTCGGCTGTTCCCCATTGCCGACGTAGCAGGTGAACTTCCAGGGAAGCAACACCACGATTGCGCACAGATACACGCGTAGCGCAATTGCCAGACTGGATTTGGATGCCTGCTCTTTGACCATCGGCTATTCTGGACGATTGCCCTCGCCCCGGGGTGGATTTTGCCCGCGCTGGTTGTTCTGACGGGGCGGTCTGTTTAGACGCGGCGGGCGCGGTTGTCCATTGCCGCCCTGTTGTGCGGCGAGGCGTTGTTGTCGTGCCATTCTGGCCTGTCCTGGAACGCGCGGATGGTGTCCGCCCTGGTTGTTCTGGTTGTTTGGGTTGTTCTGGTTGTTTGGGTTGTTCGGGAAGCGTTGCGGAGGTTTCTGTCCCTGCCCGTTTTGCCGATTTTCGTGAGGGCGTTGATGGTTGCGGGGAAGTGGTTGCCGTTTGCGGTCCTGTTGCGGTTGCGGCTTTTGGGGTGTTTTGGGTTCATTAGCGTTGGATTCTGGAGGCGCGGTTGTCTCTGGGGTGTCTTCCGCAACGGTTTCCAGTTCGGTACCATCTCCATTCTTCTTGCGGTGGAGGGGGACGTCCTTGTACTGGTCCGCCTCGAAATAGAGGCAGCACTTGAGGCGTCCGCAGCAACCAGAGATATTTTGCGGATTCAAGGCAATCCCCTGTTGCTTCGCCATTTTGACATTGATGGAGTTGAACGTCTTCAGGAACTGCGAGCAGCAGAAGGGACGTCCACAACTCCCCAGACCACCCATCAGCGCCGCTTCATCGCGCACGCCAATCTGGCGCAGTTCCACGCGGCAATGGAACTGGTTTGTCATATCGCGCAGCAATTCCCGAAAATCCACGCGTCCTTCCGCCGAAAACTGGAACAGGATGATTTTGCGGTCGAATCCGTAGTGGGAATGGATGAGTTTCATATCCAGACCATGCGCCAGAATGCACTGTTTCGCCTGGGCAAACAACTGGTTCGCGCTTTTGTCGTTCTCCTGAATCGTCTTCAAATCCTGTTGCGTTGCCTTCCGCAAAACAACGGGATTCTTCTGACCTTCCACATGACGCCCCTTGTGCATCGCGTTCCGCTTTCGCTCAAACTCCTCCAAATCTGGAATCGGATCCCCAATCCGGGCTGCGACTCGCCCCGATTCCAAATAGCGCTCGCACTGCACAATGACGATGTCACCACGCTGAATCCCTTGCTCTTCATCGGCAAGGCATTCGTAGGTCACACCATTCGTGATAAGGACATTCCAAAGTTGTTTCATATCTTCTCTCGGTGCTGAAGGGAAAACCAGAAAATGGGATGTGTGAACTTGCACGACAACCCTTCTTTAACATATCTCTTTCTGCTGGAAATGCAACCCAGCCCAGCGTGAGAGTTCACATTCTGAGAATTAAAAAAAGTAAATGCACGATTTTTGAGCGTTTAATCCTGCAAAATCTCCAGTGCGCGTTTAGTCCTGTAAAACATCCGCCGCGCGTTTAGTCTTGCAAAACCTCCACCGTGCGTT
>JAFRLI010000149.1 GCA_017431255.1 Victivallales bacterium | reverse complement strand
TCGGGGCCAGCAACCGATTCGTGCGGAAGGCGGGTGTCGCCAGTCTGCTCCTGGAAAACCACATGACGCGCGGCACGCCCGACTTCGGCGAACTCGCCATCAGCACCGATGAACCCGACGTCTGCTGCCAGGAGTACTGGTATCGCCGCACCATGTGGCGCGATCATCTGGAAGTCTACAGGCACGACATCACCTCCCCAGGCCCCCTCCCGAAACGAAACTTGCCTCCTCGCACCGAACAGACACGCTATGAGGACACGGGGACCCTCGCCGCCCGCGCGGTGCTTGCGCCCGGCGAGACGCACGTCTTCCGGTTTGTGATCCTAGTGGGACGTTTCCGTCTCCGGTTCTTCCTGCTTGCAGAACTTCGGATTGGAACCGGCGATCACGACGACGACCTCGCCTTTGACCTCCTGGTTGGCGAAAAGCGCCGCGAGTTCAGGAAGGGTTCCCCGGCTGCAGCGTTCAAACTGCTTGGTGAGTTCCAGGCAGACAGCTGCCTCGCGCGCACCAAAAACCTCCGCCGCCTCCGCGAGTAGTTTTGCGACGCGGAAAGGCGATTCATAGAAGACCAGCGTGTGCGGCATATCACGTTCCATCTCCAGAAATTGCCGTCGAGTCCCCGGTTTTCGTGGAGGAAACCCCTTGAAGGTGTAACTGGAAACGGGCAAGCCAGATTTGATGAGCGCCAGCGGAACCGCGCTCGCGCCTGGCACGGGAACGACTTCGTGCCCCGCCGCAATTGCCGCGCGCACTGCAGGATACCCCGGATCGCTGACCAGCGGATACCCCGCATCACTGCAAATCCCGACCGTCTTTCCAGCATCCAAAAGCCCCACAATACGCCCCGCCACGCTGCGTTCATTGAACTCATGATTCGAAAACACCAGCGGCGGTCGCGGAATCTCCAGCAACGACAGGAGATTTCCCGTGTGTCGCGTGTCCTCGCACGCCAATGCGTCCAGACTCTTCAGAACCTCCATGGTTCGCGGGGATGCATCCGAAAGATTTCCGATAGGAGTGGCGATGACATACAAAGTCGACATGACAAATCCTCAGCGTCTCAACTTTCCTTTGATGCCGCGCCCACGATGCTGTGGACGACGCTTCTGCTTGCGAACCACATTCGCCTCCTTCGCCTCTGAAGGGGTCTCGGAGACCTGCTCCTGCACTGCCTGGACACTTGGGATTTCGGGAACAGATGGCTGCGCTTGCGGTTTGGGAGAAACTTTATCTTGAGAAGGTTCCGTGGGAGGAAAATCCTTCTTTTCGGCAGCGGGATTGGGTTCCATCACCTGAGACCAGTCGAAGGTCAATTGGATTTGGGAAGGTTGCGCTTTCGGGGACGCCGTTTCCTTCCCGGCGGCAGGGTGTCGCGTAGCATGGGCTTCGTGTGTTCGATCATTACGCGATCGGGCCCTGGTAGAACGTGGCTCGCGCTGTTCCTTTGCGGGAGGTAACGAAGCAGAGGCCTCCTTGACGGGAACCTTTGCCGCTGGCTTTTCCCGTGGTTGTTGGGACTTGGCGGTATTTTGTGCGGTCTGCAATGCACGCAGAGCACGCGCCTGACCAGGTTTGCGCGGTCCATTGCTCCCCGCAGGCTGCATGGCTGATTGCTTGGGACGGAGTTCCCGACGTGGAGGATTGCGTTTCCCGCCAGACTGCCCCTGCCGAATGGGATTGGGCTGCCAAGCGTTCTGCGGCATGCTGCGAGGCAACGGCATGGCCTCCCGGGGCGCCGTCGGTGCGTCCTCCTCCGTTCCAAGCGAATCCGCTTCCCAGCCAAAGACGTCCTCCGGGGCGAACGCCGTCTCGTCGGCATCAGCGTCGGAGGCAAAGACCTCTGCGACCTCCTGAAGGACCTCAACAGTCGGTGCGTCCT
>JAFRLI010000148.1 GCA_017431255.1 Victivallales bacterium | reverse complement strand
GCGGGGGGAGCGGGGGGCGGCAGCCCCCCGTCCTTTGTTTTAGGGTGCGAAAGGAGGGAAAGGAGGGTTTTTGCCCCATTTAGGCGCAAAAATGGCCGAAAGGAGTTTGAAGAAAGAGGGTTTGGGTTTATATTACGAATTCGGCCAAAATGCGGGTCAAGTTTGCTATGATGCAAGCGAGCAGAGAACGAGTTTATGAAATACTACATCAAAACATACGGTTGCCAGATGAACGAGCGGGAAAGCGAGGCCTTGGCATGCCTGCTGGACGCTCGTGGTCATGAAGAGGCATTCACGGAGGACGAGGCGGACGTCATCATCCTGAACACATGTTCGGTTCGGGAGCAGGCGGAGCAGAAAGCCATCGGGAAGGCAGGGATTCTCATACGCTTGAAGGAAAAGCACCCCCATCTCGTGCTGGGCATCATCGGATGCATGGCGCAAAACCGTGGAGAAACCCTGTTTGACAAGATTCCGCACCTCGACTTCATCGCGGGAACGGAGCAACTGCACCAGGTCCCCGACTTGGTCGAGCAGGCATTGGCTGGCAAGCACCACCTGGCAGAACTGGCGCAGGGCGAGAAACTCTACCACGAATGTCCCGGCCACAAGGGCGAGAACGTCTGCGCCATGGTCTCCATCATGCGCGGTTGCAACCAGTTCTGCTCCTACTGCATCGTCCCTCACACACGCGGACGCGAGCGTTCGCGGCAGCCGTCCGCCATCGTGAGCGAAGTCAAGCAACTTGTGGACCGCGGCACGCGGGAAGTCCTTTTGCTGGGGCAGAACATCACGGCCTACGGTCTGGTCGAAGCGCGGGAAAACGGAACCTACACGCCAGACATCAGCCCATTTGCCGATTTGCTCGCGCAGTTGAACGAAATCGACGGTCTGGAACGCATCCGCTTCACCTCGCCGCACGTGCGCTTCATGAACCAGCGGTTCGTGGAAGCAGTCTGCTCCCTCCCGAAAGTCTGCAAATGCTTCCACATCCCGTTGCAATCTGGCTCCGACCGCATCCTCAAGGCTATGCACCGGGGCTACACCGCCGCCGACTACCTCGCCTGCATCCAAGCCATCCGCTCCCGGCTCCCCGAGGTCGCCTTCTCGACCGATGTCATCGTCGGCTTCCCAGGCGAAACCGAGGAGGACTTCGAGGCGACTCGCTCCCTCATGAAGCAAGTCGGTTTTGACATGGCGTACATCTTCCGCTACTCCCCCCGCCAGGGAACCTTCTCGGAACAGCATCTGCCTGATGACGTGACCGACGAGCAGAAGCACCTACGCAACCAACTCCTCCTCGCAGACCTGGAGGAATACGCCTCTGCGCGAAATGCGGCCTGCCTGGGGCAGGATTTGGAGGTTCTCGTCGAAGGCGTCAGCAAACGCAATCCCGACCGCTGGACGGGGCGCACCCTACTCAACAAGACCTGCAACTTCGCACCAGTGCCGGGGCTTCGTCCTGGCGACCTGGTGAACATCCATATCACCGCCGCCAGCGCCAACGCGCTCACCGGCAATGTGACACTCTGATATCCTAAGAGTCTGCTGAAATCTCATGAACGCTTTTTCGATTCCGCAATATTTGAACGACTGCTACGACCTCCTCGCCTTGGCAATGCACCCCCTGCGCCTGACCGACATCCAGGACCTGCTCAAGGCCCCCAGCGTCCGCGAGGCATTCCCCGCACTCGCCAAAAGCGACTTCTGCTACGAAAAACCGCAGAACATCGAAGACGAATCCTTCCTGGACACCGTCACCATCCTTGACAACGGCTCCCTGGAACTCAGCAGCCCCCACGAGCGCGAACGCCGCGCGCGAAAACTCCTCCAGAAGGAACCACGCCTCAACGGCACCATGCGCCAATACCTCTCCTGGCACTCCTCCAAGGACCTCGAACGAGACGCACTCCTGCGCGACATCCGAAACGCCTTCTACATCGGAGACACCAGCCAACTCCTCAGCGACCTGCGCTCCTTCTCCTCATACCATCCCGCCGATTTCAACCGTGGCGACGCCTTCGCCTTCTTCCTCCCGCTCGTCGAAGAACCCTGGCTGGAACAACTCTCCGACGACCTCCTCTCCCTCCTCTGCGTCTTCTTCCTCCCGCTCGCGACCGCGCAACTCGCACCGCTCCAGCAGCTCGAAACCATCATCCTCAAACGACGCGACGGATTGACTCCCTCCGCCCTCACCGCATTGGCAGACAACCTCCTGCTGCAAGGGAAAACCGAACTGGCCCTCCCTCTGTTTGACGCATGCCCTGAGGAGGCAGGCGCGCTCTGCCGCGCCTGGGCAGACTATCTCCTCGGAAACAATGCGCAATCCATCCAATCCTTCGCAAACCTTCTCCATGCGCGCCGCACCGCCACCAAAGACCCGAACTGGGTCTTCCAGCGGGTCGGTGGCTGCTTCTACCTGTTCGCCCTGATTCGAAGCGGTCTGGAGTCCTCCCGCGTGACCGCATTGGAGTTTGCCAAGGCAGGCCATACCGTTCCCTTCCTGGATACTTTCTACGACGCCGCTGTCGCCTTGCTGCGCCGGGACCCCGTTCCGCAACCCCTCCCTGACACGACACCCCTGGCACGCCTGCTAATCCATTTCCTCTCCCTTTGGGACGCACATGCCGACACCAAGAGACTGGAACAAGCACTCACGCAATTCCTTCCACGCCTCCAAGACAACTATCCCTATCTGGCACGCGAATGCCGCAACGCCATCTACTGCCTGGAAGGAAAACCAAACGAAGACTCCTCCCTGCCCGACCTCACGGACATCATCTCCTGCGTCCGCGTCTTCCTCCCCTGGGAACGCATGCTCAGCCGCTTCACCGAGATCCTCACCAACTCCCCCTCCGGTTATCCAAACCGCCTCGTCTGGCACTGCACCTACGACGGTGCCACCCCCTGCCCCGTCTCCATCCGCCCCATCGAACAACGTGTTACCAAAACAGGCAAATGGAGCAAAGGCAGCAAATTCCCCATCTTGCGCTATTTTGACGAAAAGCACTGGCCGAACTTCATCACCGCACGCGACCGCTACCTGTGCAATCTCCTGCTCGAAAAGGCAGATGACGCCACACGCAAGACTGCTTCCGCCAGCGGTTTCCGCAATCTCACCGCCCTGGAGGCACTGGTGGACCATCCCAATCTCTTCTGGGACGGCACCACACCCACCCCTTTCTCCTGCCATATCGCCGCGCCACTCCTCCACATCAACCAATGCGACGGCGGCATCCACCTCGAACTCCAACCACACCGCAGCGACCCCACCATCACCACCGTCCCCATTCGTGACCCCCAGGGAAACCTCATCCTCTACAAATTCACCGAAACCCATATCGAACTCGCAAATGCCATCGACCAGGGATTCGACATCCCCAACGAAAAACTCCCCCGTTTCCTCCCACTCTTCCGACAACTGGCCGAAATCTGCACCATCCTTTCCGATACGCCGCTCGACTTCCCGGGGCTGGAGGTCCGCCAGGGAGATATCACGCCGCACATCCGCCTGATGCCGCACGACCAGAAAATGGATGTGGAACTTCTCGTGCGCCCGTTCCCGGAACTGCCACGCTTCTACGAGCCTGGCGAAGGCGTCGCCGAATTCCTCTCCTGTGAAAACGGGACGCTCGTCCGCAATGTCCGCGACCTGGAAGCGGAACGACAGACCGCGCAGGAAATCGTCACCGCCTGTGATGTTCTCGACAGCGGTTACGCGATGGGACGATGGGCCTGGGAACTCGATTCCCTCGAACTCTGCTACACCTTCACCCTCCGCCTGCAGCCCCTCCTCTCCAAAGTACAGGTCCACTGGCCCGAAAACCGCCGCATCCGCATCTCACGTAAACTCACTCTCTCCGATATGTCCATCGCCTGCCAAAATGCAGGAGACTGGCTCCTGACGCTCGACGGTCAAGTCACCATCGACAATTCCCTCGTCCTCTCCCTGCGAGACATCCTTACCGCCGCTCACGATGAACGAGGAAACTTCATCCGACTCCAGGACGGCCAGATTCTCGCACTCTCCGATTCTTTGCGAAAGCGCATCGACGACCTCGCCGCCGTCACCTCTCTCACCGAAAACTCCATGACCCTCAACCGCTTCGCCATCCCCTTCCTCGAACAACTCTTCGGCGACAACAAGCAGGCACTCGCGGGAATGGACATCCAACAGAAGAAAATCCGCGACGCCATGGCGGAAAAGCCCCCTGTCCCCAAAACCCTCAAGGCACAGTTGCGACCTTACCAACTGCAGGGATTCATCTGGCTCCACCAACTCGATGCCTGGGGTGCAGGTGCCTGCCTGGCGGACGACATGGGCCTCGGCAAGACCATCCAGACCATCGCCATCCTGCTCGCAAAGGCAAAGGAAGGTCCCTCCCTCGTCGTCGCCCCCACCTCCGTTTGCAGCAACTGGGAACAGGAACTCACCCGATTCGCACCCTCGCTCAAGGTCACGGTCTTCGGTGGCAACAATCGACGCGACAAACTCAAGTCCATCGGTCCCGGCCACGTCATGATCTGCTCCTATGGCCTCTTGCAAAGCGAAGACGACGCCTTCCAGAAAATCGATTGGCGAATTGCCGTCCTAGATGAAGCGCAAGCCATCAAGAACTACCACACGAAACGTTCCCGTGCCGCCATCAGCCTCACCGCGCGTTTCCGCATCGTCACCACGGGCACGCCTCTGGAAAACAACCTGAACGAACTCTGGTCCATCTTCAACTTCATCAATCCCGGACTCCTCGGAGACCACCAGACCTTCCAGGAACGCTTCGCCTCACCCATCGAAAAATGCGAAGACAAAGCAACTATGGAACGCCTCTCTAACATCGTGCGCCCATTCATCTTACGCCGTCGCAAATCGCAAGTCCTGCCCGACCTCCCGCAGAAGACCGAAATCCAACTCCAGGTCGAACTCTCGCCCGAGGAACGCGCCTTCTACGAGGCACTGCGGCAAAGCCTGGTCGAGGAACTCAAGCATCAGACCGCCGACCAGGGACAGTTGCGGTTCCGCGTCATTGCCGCCATCACGAAATTGCGCCAGGCGGCATGCAACCCACGTCTCGTCAAGCACGATTCCACCCTCGAAAGTTCCAAACTTGCCACCTTCACGGAACTTCTGGAAGAACTCATTGCAGGCGGACACAAGACCCTCGTCTTCAGCCAGTTCGTCACGCATCTCTCCCTCGTCCGGCCCGTCCTCGACGCGAAGGGCATCAAGTACCAGTACCTCGATGGCACAACTCCTGTCCAAGAACGCGTCGCCGCTGTCGATGCTTTCCAGAAAGGGGATGGCGATGTCTTCCTGATCAGCCTCAAGGCCGGCGGTCTCGGTCTCAATCTGACCGCCGCCGACTACGTCATCCACCTCGACCCCTGGTGGAACCCCGCTGTCGAAGACCAGGCCAGCGACCGCGCACACCGCATTGGACAGACACGCCCCGTCACCATCTACCGACTCATCGCGAAAAACACCATCGAAACCAAAATCCTCGACCTCCACCAGCACAAACGCGACCTCGCAGACAACCTCCTCGCCGGAACCGACACCATCGACAAAATCTCCCCCGAAGAACTCCTCAAGTTCCTCACAGATTAGCCTGGCACTGCTATCGAAAGAAGGGGAAACACACAGGGGCCACGGGCGAACACCCGTGGCCCCTTGCTATCAAGAACCACCTTTCCAGGGATACAAGAAATCTCATTTGCCTAGTCGTTTCAACGCATTATGGGCATCCTTGCTTCCCTGTTCCGCCTTGCGATACCATTCCACTGCCTTTTCCATATCTTTTTCAACCCCAAATCCTTCTTGATAGCAAGTTCCCAAAGCATATTGGGCGTCTCCATATCCCTTCTCCACAGCCTTTCTAAACCATTCCACAGCTTTCCATTTGCAACCTCCTTTTCTTCCTATTCCTGTCCTCTAGCCCCGGCGTCCCATTCGATAGGTTGCGACAGCGACAGCGGCGACGATGCCCGTCTGCTCGCCGAGTTGCGCGGGAAGGATGCGGCAAGCACGCAGCGCGGAGGGGAGTGCCTCGCGGGCAAGTTCTGCACGCATGGTCTCCTCAAGGAACTTTCCAGAGCGCGTATAGACGCTGCCGAGAACGATCACCTCGGGGTTGATGATATCGATGAGGATTGCGAGCGCACGCCCCAGCCATTTTCCACTTTCGGCAAGGACGGCAAGCGCCTGCGGATTCCCTTGTTCGGCGAGTTCTGCAACTTGCTTCGCAGTCGGGTGCGGGAATCCAGGGATGCGTTCTTCGGCGAGGCGTCCAATGCCGGCACCCGAGCAAAATCCCTCGAAGGAGCCGTTCTTGCCGTATCCGATGGGGCCAGCCTCGGCAAGGCGGATGTGCCCGACCTCGCCCGCGTCGCCTGACGCGCCCTCGTAGAGGCGTCCATCAAGGATGAGTCCGCTCCCCATGCCCGTGCCGTGCGTAAGGAAAACCATGCTTTGGACGCCGCGTCCCGCACCGAATTGCCATTCGGCAAGCGCGCCGGCATTGGCGTCGTTCATCAGGTATCCCGTACCGCCGAAGCGCGAAACGAGATGTTCCACGATGGGAACGTTGTCCCAGCCGGGAAGATTCGGAGGCGACTGCACGATACCGCGTGCGGAATCCAGCGGTCCACCGCAGGAGATTCCAAAGACAGGCGAAGCGTCTGGGGAGAGCGAAGTGACCGCCTCGTCAATGGCGGCAAGGGTTCCGGCGAGGTCCATTGTCGCAAAACGGACCGATTCCTGGATTTTTCCCGAATCCTCTGCGCGTGCCACCTGGCATTTCGTGCCGCCAATGTCCACTGCGATAATCATGGCTGAGGTTCCTTCTTGGTTGCGCGAATGACGAGGACGCCCTTTTCCGGCAGGGAAACGGTGCTGCTTTGGGACATGTCGACATCCTTGTTGCCCACGCGGATGGTAAATGAGACATCCTTGGGAAGCGAGGCGGGGTCCCAGGAGAACTGCACGGGACGCCGTGTCCGCAGCGGGTCTGCGGATATTTTCCATTCCTGCGGAAGTTCGGGAGCGCGCAAATCTGTGTAAAGCATCTCCTTGCGGTCGCCCGTTTGCAGGAATCCCACCATGCCCGAACCCATCGCAAACGGCGGAATGAGCACGTCCACCCCCGAATCATACCCGTTGCCGGCACCCTCCTTCCAGCCAAAATGCACCT
>JAFRLI010000147.1 GCA_017431255.1 Victivallales bacterium | reverse complement strand
TTCCTTGCAGCAGGCCGCGCCTTCCTTGCAGCAGACCGCGCCTTCCTTGCAGCAGGCAGGTTTGCAACAGCAATTGGCTTTCCTTTCACAGCAGTTCTGGCTGGCTTTGCAACATTTTCCTGTGGAGATGCATCCCGTTGCCAAAACAGAGAGTGCGCTCACAAGTACGAGGACAGCGATTGTGGACAAAAGATTCTTCATCGTTCTTCCTTGGATTTGACTGTGGCTTTCCGCTGAATGGAGGAACATCACTCCATTCCGGGGAGTTTCCTGCAACAACCATCCCATCCGCTGGAACGGTCGTTTGCCAAACTCCCCTACATTCCTAAGACACCTCCATTCATTCATTGTTCCCTAATATACAACCATTTTAGTCATTTTCAAGCAAAAAGAATCAAAATAATGACGAAATCCGTCACCAATTCCAAGGAATATCATATTGTTACAGCGGAATATACTTCCTGGAAAAACTCCATTATTTCAGTTGCATTTCAAGTTACCAGAGGCTACGCCTGCCATTAGAGGAAAATTAAAAACTCTCATCCCAACCGCCTTCACGGCGCGGCGGCTTCCTCGCTCAAACGCCACCATGCTTTTATAGAATAAACCCTATTGTAGGAATGTATTGCACCGCTACCGATGTTCTCGGGGCACTCCCATCGAGCACGCCAACGGAGCAAACACCGACCATTCTGGACGCCGACTCAGAACACTGGCAGTCCTCAGGCCTTTCCTTGATTACACTCTGACAGCAAAAAAGTTACACCCGCAGGAAGTCATTGGAGTCATAGGACGTGGCTTCCTCTGCTTCTGAGCGCTCGGCACTGGCCTCGGCTGCCGGGCGGAAGTCCGAAAGGAGACGACGCCATTCCTCCACCTGGTTGACAAACGCTTCCAACGCAACGTCGAATGCCTCATCGTCAAGCAATGAAAGCGGTAGCCGGCGCACAACGATATAGTTTTCGGCATCGGGATTCTTGGCGAAGAACGCCTGGTTCAGTAGATTCGCCTCAAGCAGAAGTTCTGCGAACACCCCTGCGCCTTCGGCTGGGCGCTCCCCGAGGTCTGCTGACAGGATCAGCAAATCCCCACTCAAGACGATGCTCACGAGTATATCATCAATGCTTAGCGCCGTGGAACCGTCTTTGACGGCGAGGTCAGCCACGTTGTGACGCTCGGCAAAGTCTGCAATGAGTTTATCAAACTCCATAAATGTACGCCTTCATTATACTTGTGCTTCAAGGCTCCAATGGGACGAGAGAAGAATGTCGCTTACTGCGCCCCCTGCACAAACCAGAGGTTCGCGCCATCGACGTCATTGCCTCCGTATTTTTGAATGAGTTTGTTCGCGTGACGAACTTCCGAGTGCGTGATTTCGGAGCCGATGTTGTTCTGGTCTATCTGCTCCGTCTTCCAATGATTCTCGTTCAAAATCCACCCCGTGTCGCCGAAGTCCGTCAGATTCCGGTGGCTCATGTGGAACAAGATTGGCTTGCCCTGCCTCTTGAAGAAGTCCAGCCCGATCTTGCTGGTCTGCCGGAAGGCGGCGTATATGAGAACGTTTGAGAAGAGGTTGTAGGAGGAAAGTTTGAGCAGTGCTTGGGAAGGCGACCCCTTGTAGGCACGGTCATGGATTTTCTGACCGTAAAGTTTCCTGGCGTTCGATATATGCATATTCTTGTCCTTGGCGATTGCGTCGAGCGAATCGTTGATCAACTTATTGATGCGCGCCTTGTCGTTCGCCGAGCACGGCCAATTCTCAAACTTCAGGAACTCTTTCATCCTCGCATTCTTCTCATCGCCGTCCTCCATATTGTAGATCGTAACGTATTCCCTAAGTTTTGTGCACAGCATATCGATGGTTTCCTCGTCCGCCCCAACTTCCTTGGCGATTTTCGGCGACAAGTTTTTGACGACGAAATTGCGCAACGCTCGGTCGGGGTTCAACTTGAAATCCCGCTTCCAACCCAGCAGCCCCGCGTCGTCGGACGAATCCTGCGGCTGGTTCAAGTATTGGAAGAGTTTTCGGGGGATGTCAATCTTGGCCAAAATCTTTGGATCGGAGATGTACGTGCGCCACTGTTCCACGTCTTGGCGTTCGACCATGACACCGTTGCGATTGAGCAGTTTTTCGTCAGGCTTTAGCGTCCCTGACGCGATTTTATTCATCAGTGCGCCGAAGCAGTGGGGCTGCAAGGTCTGCGGTGTGATGTCAAGGATGGTGTTGTAAGTGTCTATCATATTGAGATGGATGGCCTTACCGCTTTGCGCGAGTTTTTGGTTGACGATCGTAACCAAGTTCAGTTCCTTGATCCGATTGCGGGGTTCGCTGTGACCATAGTTGGCGACCTCGATGACGCCCTTCGCGTCGCCCTTGTTCTTCTGGGCAATGTTCATCAGCGCGTCGTAGGTGTTGCTGGCAATCTGGTAGTCTTTCGATTTCATCAACTCCCCAATCTTGGCATTCAGTGCCAACGCTGTGGGCTGGGTGGTAAGCGTGGATTGTTTGCACCAATTGAGGAAAGGACCGATCAGGAACCCCGTATAGTGACGCCTCATCTGGAGCCTGTCGACACCGTCGTCGCCCTTGACATAACTGACCTTGTAGGTTTGCGAGCCGATGCGGATCGAGCCCTCGTTTTTGAGATTTTTTTCGCCGACGTTGTGGAGTTTCGAGATCAGGTCGATCGTCGTCAACGCGTCAATGTTACCAATTTGGATATCCGGCATAATTCGCCTCCTGTGGTTACTTGCCAGCCTCGGCCTTCGCTTTTGCGGCGATCGCTTCCTGGTTGTCCAGCATCGCGGAAACAGAGCGGAAGGTTTCCATAAACTCGTGGAAGATGTCAATGAACGGCTTGCGGTTCAGCACCGAGGGGGTCGACACCTGGTACATCACCACGGTCCCGCTTTCGTCGTCGAGACCCACCACGGGCGCATTTCCGCCGCTCAGCGCAGGGTCGAGCGCGAGAGCAAGCAGGTCGAGGACGGTCGCGTAACTGAGCGGATCGGGGAGTTCCTCCCGAACCACTGCAAAAAGCGTGAGCGTCCCGTCGTCCTCTTGTGCCCGAATGTCGACCGCGACCAGCTGCTCCAACTCCAGCCGGCACACGCCGCTCTCGTCAAACGCCAGGTCCAGTCCCAGTTTTGCACCAAACTCCTTGAGAATATCATCAAGTGTCTTGCTCAGCATGACTTCTGTCCTTTTGGGTTGTTCAATGGTTAGGAAATGCGTGATTGGCTATACCCACATTTTCGAAAAATGGTCTTCGAACTCCGGAGGGGCCTCCACTGGCTCGTCGAGCATCGCTGCCACAGACTTGCGCGTCGTCTCGAAAGCACCGAAAATCTCGACGAGCGATGTCTTGGCCAGCAGGGAAGGCGTCAGTACCACATACAAAACCACCAGCCCGCTTGCCGAATCCAATCCCACGACGGGGGACGCCCCGCCCTGCTCCATCGGATCGAGTGCCAGCGCCAGCAGATCTTCAACTTGGGAAAGACTCATGAACTGGGGCAGTTCTTCCCGGACTGCGCAGGAAAGCGTCATGCTCGAATCTTCCTCCATCGCCCGGATGGCAATCGGCGTATCCTCGTCCAGAGTCAGCACGCATACACCATTGTCATCAAAAGCAAGTTCCAATCCAAGGGCTTCCCCAAACTCCGCCAGAACTTTCCTAAGATCGATTTTCAGCATCCAACCATCCTTCCTTTTCGCCTTCCTTCTTTGAAAAACTGCGGTTGTACGACTTCTGGATGGCGCAACCACGCAAACCAAGAAGAGACCATAAACCCGCTGGAATTTAATATGACCATTCTTTCGCAAATTGCAAGAGAAGTCTCCCCACAGAATCCGTTTGACCCGCGTCGTCATTCCTCATGTCATGTCATGTCGTTTCCGTTTCCCTATGTTTACACGCCACGCCACGAAAAATTACACCATTTGTTATGATTTTGACCCCATTTGTTATGATTTTGACCCCATGCGTATCTAGAACAAAGCAGGGGAAGCGGGAGCTGCCGCCCCCCGCTCCCCCACCCCAGCCTGGCCTCTTTCATTCAGTCGGGAACGAGGCGAGGGGCGGCAGCCCCTGGGCCGGGAACGAGGCGGGGGAAGCGGGAGCTGCCGCCCCTGGGCCGGGAACGAGGCGGGCGGGG
>JAFRLI010000146.1 GCA_017431255.1 Victivallales bacterium | reverse complement strand
GAGACCAAGTCCTTCTTCCAGCGTGTCGTCGATGGCGGGTTGCTCAAGCAGTGGGACGGTCTCACGCCGGCGGAGGCCGTTGCAAAGAAAGTGGATGCCGTTTCGGGGGCGACATTTTCTTCGGAGGGTGTCATCGGCAATGTGCAGGCAGCGATGAAGGCGGAGGCCGCAAAGGTCCCAGCCGTGGCGGAGCCTGCTCCTTCCACGGAAACGGTCCCTGTTGTGCAGGAGAAGATTTCCGAACCAGTCGCCGGCGAACCCCGTCCGTCCCGTCCGTTCCCGTGGCAACTAGTGGCGGGTGTGCTGGTGGCGTTGTTCAGCGCCTTTGGCCCGCTGTTTTGGAAAGACAAGCGTGTTCGAATGTTCCAAATGGGGTTGAATGTGCTCGTGCTGGGGTTCTGGTGCGGGACGTTCCTCTCGTGGACGCTTTTCGTGAACTATGTCTCGAATGGTATCTCGCTTTCCGCCCGCAATGTGGTTCCCGTGCTGCTTCTGGCGGTCGCCATCCTGTTTCCGTTCTTTGGGCGCAAGAGCCACTACTGCACGCAACTTTGTCCCTACGGTTCCCTGCAGGAACTTCTTGGGCACGCGTCCCGCAAAAAACTCACCCTTTCCTCCAAAGTCCTCCAGACCTTGAATTGGACTCGGCGCATTCTCTGGGCGTTGTTGATGCTCTTCGCGTGGTGCGGTCTCCTCTTCCAGTGGATGGACTATGAGCCGTTCACCGCGTTCCTCTTCCGCTCCGCTGCACCTGTTGCCATCGGTATCGCCATCGCATTCGCGCTCCTCTCCGTCTGGATCCCGCGCCCCTACTGCCGTTTCGTCTGTCCCACCGGCACCCTCCTCAAAATCTCCCAGGGCTAGCGTTATGCCTCGGCAAACAGGTCGGCGGCAGTCACCTCGCTGTGCACTATGCTGGACATTTGGACGAAATTATTGAAAATATCGTCCAAATCTTGAGTTTTTTATGACATTTGGACAATATTATTGCTCTTCTTCTGCTCGTGTTCCGGAGGAATGGTTGGATCGGTCGGAGGTTTCCCCCAGGAGAAGCGGTCCTCCGGTCTTTGGCAGGGGAGGGAAGCCTCCGGCCGATTGGGGGGCAGGCATTTCCCCCAAGATTGCTTTACGCCGCTGAACAAGCATAACGCATGCGTATTCTTGAACATCCATGTGTGCCCGAACGCAGGAGCATTCCTTCGCAATCGGTGATGCATTCTCACTTTCGGCAGATTTTTTTCAAGCAATCTTGTGGTTTTGATTGGATTTTTGCAAAGTAGGGGTTATTGTATTTGTGATTGTGTATGTTTGTCGTATTGTGTCAACCCAACTTGAAGGAGATTTTCCAAGATGAAAAAGTCCGTGTTTGTTGTGATGTTTCTGATGGTTTTGGCTGCCTGCGTGCATGCGTACGACACGACGCCGTTGCAGATTAGTTTCTGGCCGCCGAATCTGCAGGTTGCCCCGGAGGAGTTGAATGTTTCGGGTCTGAAGATCAATCTGCCGTTTGGTGCGAACCAGCATGTTTCTGGTTTGGATTTGGGTATTGCCTCCAGCAACCAGGACTGCTCCGCTTTGCAGGTGAACGTGCTCATCAACCGTACGCATGGCAATTACGCTGGCGTGGAAGTGGGTCTCTTCAACCTACACGGGAATGCGTCTGGCGTCGTCATTGGCGGCTGGAACGTGACGGAAGACAAGATGCACGGACTTGAGATCGGCGTCGTCAACAGCGCGATGGAAGTGCATGGCATCCAGATTGGACTGATTAACTACACGGAGTTTATGACGGGAGTGCAGATTGGTCTGGTGAACATCATCACGGAATCGATTGTTCCGTTCTTCCCGATCATCAATTTCTGCTTCTAATCTTCTGAAATAGCCCAAAGGAGGCATTCATGAAACGCATTGCCGCCATCTGTCTGGCGTTATGTTCGTTGTGCTTGTTCGCGCAGGAATACACGAAGATTCCAGTGGAGAAGATGCACCTCCAGGAATGTGCGAAGGTAGAGAACGGGGTGTTGACGGTCCATATTCCCGAGACGCCTGGTATTACGAACCAGACGCGCGGCGCGAACTTCTCGCTCCCTGCGAAGGAACTGGCGGGCAAGAGCGTCGAACTCAGCTTGGAGATGCGTTTCAAAGATGTTGCCACGGACAACAAAGGTAGGAACTGCGGTGCCAAGGCCATGATGCGCATTACGACCGCAGGCACCATCAGTTATCAGTCCAGCGCGCGGCAATTGGGCACCCACTGGGAATGGACCCCAATCTCGATATTTGTAACCTTCCGTGAGAAACTGGAAAATCTTCAGATTTTGCTGGGCATTCAGCAGGGATGGGGAACGGTCGAGTTTCGCAACGTCCGCTGGCGCTTCGCGGAACTGAAGTATTCCGACATCCAGGTTCCCAAGAACTTCCGTTGCGAATACACGCCGGAAGTCGCGAAACGTCCTGTCCTCCGCGGTGCCATGAGCCCCTCTCCCCTCCGCATGACCGCTCAGGACATCCGCGATTTCGCGGCCTGGAACGGGAACCTCATCCGCTTCCAGATGGCCGGCTGCGGCAAAGTCGACCTCCCCGGTTACAACGAGTGGATGGAGAAAGTCCTCAACCACCTCGATACCCTTGCCCCCGTCTTCGAAGAATGCAAGGTCTGGTTCATCATCGATATGCACAACCCGCCAGGACTCCGCTACAAGAACGGCGGTCTCCTTGGCACCGGCGGCGACGCTGCGGCTGCTGCCTTCGGCAACGATGCCAGCTTCCGCATCATGAACGACGACACCTACTACCAGGCGTTCCTGGAAACCTGGCGCACCATCGCACGTCGTTTCAAGGGCCGTCCCTACTTGTACGGGTACAACATCGTGAACGAACCCGTACAGACCTGCCCCGTCAAGCACAGTTACCTGCAGTTGCAGTACGAGGCTGCGCTTGCCATCCGTGAAATCGACCCGGAGACACCCATCGTCATCGAAAGCAACAACTGGTCCTCGCCGCCTAGTTTCTCCTACCTGGATCCCCTCCCGCTCAAGAACATCATCTACCAGGTCCACATGTACCAGCCCCACGAATACACCCATCAGGGCGTCAACAACGATAAGTACGTCAAGACCTATCCCATGATGGCAACTTCTTATCCCAATCCCGAGAATAACTGGGACTTCAATTTCGTGCGCAAGGTTTTGAAGCCCGTCATAGACTTCCAGAAAAAGTACGGGGCCCGCATTCTCGTCGGCGAGTTCTCTGCCACGACTTGGGCTCCGGGCGCGGACAAGTATCTGGATGACATCATCACCGTGTTTGAAGAGAACGGCTGGGATTGGACTTACCACGCCTTCCGCGAGTGGCAGGGCTGGAGCGTCGAACACGAAGGTCCGCCACCCAAGCCAATGCCAGCCAAGGAAGATACGGCGCGCAAGAAAGTCTTGCTCAAGTGGATGAGACGCAACGTTGCACCATAAGGAATCTGGGAATCATGCCCATCAAGACCGCCATTGTTGGACTCGACACGAGCCACGCTGTTGAACTTTCGAAACTTGTGCAGGACCCAACGGTCCCGCCGCAGAATCAAGTCCATGGTCTGCAGGTCACGCGTTGCTTCCGATTTGAAACTCCATTCCAGAAAAAAGACGGTCTGGACAAACGGCAGGCTTACCTGGAAAGCATTGGCGTGGAGGTCACGGAAGATTTTGAGCATACCGTCGAAGGTGCTGACTTCCTTATGCTCGAAATCAACGACCCCGCTCGCCATCTCGAATACTTCTCCAAATGCGCCGAACTCGGAAAACCTATTTTCCTTGACAAACCCGTCGCCGACACCATCGAAAACGCCGCGAAAATCTACCAGATCGCACGCGAGAAAAACATCCGTTTCTTCTCTTCCAGTGCTTTGCGCTTCGATGTCGATTTGCAGGAACTTCTTGCCAAGAACATTGCTTCTGACACCGCGCACATCTGGGGACCGATTGGACCAGCGGCGGCCGGTTCCTCCATTGTCTGGTATGGCGTGCACACGTTTGAGATGTTGCAGGCGGTCATGGGACGGGGGGCCATCGCCGTGACGACGATTCCCGACAGGAATGGCGTCCTCTGCCACGTCGCGTATGCAGACGGTCGGCGCGGGATTGTCGAAATGACCAATAACTGTTACAAGTATGGTGCTCTGGTGCGCAAGTTCACGGGAGCCTCGGAAGTTTGCCATGTCACAGGGCGTGTGCCTTTCTACAAGATGCTGATGGACCAGATCGTTGATTTCATCGCGAATGGAACCCAGCCTGTTGCGCTCGAAGATACCTTCGAGGTCATGGCCATGCTTGACGCAGCAGAACTTTCCTTCCAGACGGGAAACCCGCAGCCCGTTTTCCGTGCGTAGCGACGGCGTCTCGCCATCGCCTCCCCGACCATTCCCCGCACGCGTCGTTTCTATTTCCAGTTTTCGATGCCCTTGGGCTGTTTTTTCTTTTTTGAAGATTTATCGTTTTTTGCGTCTTCTTCGTTGTCTTCTTCGTTTGCGGTCTGGGGTTGCACGTCATTTTCCGCGTCGATATGCTCCTTGATTTTCTGGAGTTCGAAGAGATAGGCTCGTTTTCCGTTTCCCCCTTTGTAGTTGGTGGCTCTTATGGTGACATCCACCTGCTTGCTTTTCAGTTGTCGGCAGAGTTTTTCCAGGTTTTTCCGGCGGAAGTAGATGGTGATGGTAATTTTGTCCGCAGAGACGATGGCGTAGCAGGAACCATGTCCATCCTTGGGAGAAGTGCCCTCGTAGACGTTGTGCATTTCCACATTTTCGATGATGACGCTTTTTCCCAGGTATTTGCGTGGGTTGGCCTGGTAATCGCGGAGCGGGACAACTTCCTCTGCAGCATACAGCAATCCGCAAGTCAGCAAAAGCAAAAGCCCAAACAATCTTTTCATTTCACACACTCCTTGTACGCAACAGGGACAACGATACCATGACACTATAGAGGTAATTGCAAAACCCTATGGGAGTCCACAGAACACACAGAATACACAGAACTGTTTGTCCGCGCTAACGCGCTGCTAAACACTTGATATAAAACAGAATACAAAGTGCAAGCCGCCGCGAAGCGGCGGATTGCCTTCTGTGTATTCTGTGTATTCTGTGGACTCAAAAAGGAGTTTTGCAATTCCCTCTATAACGTAATCTTTTTTTGCCAAATGGCAAGTTTTCCGGCAGAAAAGGAGTTGAGGAAGTTCCAAAATTACCGTCCGACCGCCAAAACGCCGTAAGCGAGGGCGAAGAGCGAAGACCCGGTGTGGTGACCACACCGAATTTGAGTGATGAAG
>JAFRLI010000145.1 GCA_017431255.1 Victivallales bacterium | reverse complement strand
CTAGCCCCTCTAGCACATCTAGCACATCTAGCACATCTAGTTCTTCTCTAGTTTTTTCTGTGCCAGGTTGGCTTCCGGGGAGTTTCCCTGGGCGGCAAGAATGCAGTAGTACTTTGCCAAAGCCGGGAGACCGTTTTGCTCGCAAATCAATGCGGCGTGCCAGGCGATGACGCCGTCGGCGTCCATGGCGAGGCCATTATGGGAGATGGCGTCCAGGATGGCCTGAAACGCCTGCTGGGGTTGCTTGAGTTTGTAGTAGGCCCAGGCGAGGGAATCCAGATAGGCAGGCTCCTTCGGGGTGTCCTTCAGTGCTTGCTGAATGAGCGTGAGGCCTTTCGCGGGGTCGACGTCATGGTCGGCAAGAAGGTATCCGTAGAGGTTGGCGTTATGAGCGGAATCGTCCTGCTCGAAAAGCGCTTTTGCGACAGCAATGGTCATTTTTGTGCGCTGAAGTTTCTCGCAAAGAGTAAGAAACTGCTCGCATTCCGCAGGCTCGAAAAGCCGCAGAAGATTGGTTGCCTGCTCGTCCGGGTTTCCCGGGCCGATGATTGCCTGCCAAGTGTCGTAGGCATTTTGATTTCGCCCGGCGCCTTCGAGAATGGTTGCGCGCAGCCACATCCCCTGTGCGTCCAGTCGTCCAGGTTCTTCCAAGCACTGGAGTGCCTTGTCGGTCTGGTTCATCGTGGCATACAATCGGACCAGCCCCTGGCGTAGTTCCGTTTTTTTCGGAGCCGCAAGCAACTGCTCGCCGGCCGTTTTCAAGGCAATCTCCCGCAGTCCATTTCGGAAGAGGAGATCCTGGAGTTCGCAACGTTCGGACAGTGGGATTTTCACGGAACAAGCCTGCGCAATGGCAGACTTGACCGCCGTCTCGTCCCTGGCATTGACGGCGGCCACAATCCGGCAAAAGTGGTAATCCGCACAATCTCGCAGGAAGAGTTTTTTATCTTTGCGGGAAGCGGTGCCATCGCTGAAACTTCCCACCCTTCTGCTGGCATAGGGTTCCAGAAAACGATCCATCGCCTCGCTCAGCCCTGCACTTGCCAGAAGCCTCGCCGCGTAAAAGACCTCCGCCAACGTCTCAAACTTCGTCTTTTCGAGCGTCTCCACGACACGATGGATTTCCTGCTTGCAACGCGAGGTGGGTTGTTCCTGTTTTGCACATGCCTCAAACCGCCTGCGCCAAAGTGCCATATCCAAGTCGAGTTTATTCAGCAAAAGTCCCGGATATGGTTGCGCAAGAAGGGCTTCCAGTGCGTCCAGGTCCCCTTGTCTCAGATAGACATCTGCCAATTGAGAGATGACAACGCTCTGCCTGCCGTTCCTCAAGGTCAAATGATGTTCCAGGTATTTGCGTGCTTCTGCAACTCGTCCCAAGGTAAGCAGCAAGTCAATCCGTGTGGCGGAGAGCGCCAAACTGTCAGGATACTTGTTCGCAATCGGTTCCAGAAGACGCAAGGCACCAAGAAAGTCCTTGGCTACCAGACGCGGTCCCAGAACCTCTTTCAGGGTCTCCGCAGATTCTGGCATATTGCACAAAGAAGCAACAAAGAGGTCTTCCTCCTGGAAAGGAGAGACCTCCTCTTGCTGTTCAGACAGCCGCCTTTCGCGCAGAAAGCGACCTTGCGCGTACGCAGTCAATGCGTCCGTGTGCTGCCGCCCCTCCTCGGTCTGCATCTGTTCTGCCGAAAGAATCTCCTCGACATCCCAGCGCCCACGCAGAGACGACGAAGGACGCACCTCCCCTACGGAAGGTACGTCCTTGTGAGAATTGCTGTCCTTGCAGGTACGGCAACTGGTGGCAAACACGGTACAGCAAAGCACCGCCAACGCGGTCACTCGATATCCTTTTGAGCATCTCATAACCACGCCCGACCACCCAAGAAGACTACTTCTTCTTGTGCCGCTGCAACTTCAACTGCTTACGGCGCTTATGTTTCGCGATCTTCTTGCGTCTCTTTTTCTTGACAGAGCCCATGGTCTTCCGTTTCCTGTTTGACTGTTTGTGCAACTTTTCTCGCGCACCTTGCGGCACACGAACCTTATTTGAAAAACACAAAGAATAAAGATATTACCTTTTTGCCATTTTTCAACCCAGTGCCTCACATTTTTCTTCAATTTCTCGCATTTTTCAGTTGTGCCCCCGAAAGGATGCCGTCCAGACGTCCCAAAAGCGCAGGAACTGCGGTTTCGACGCGCAGGATCCAGCGTCCAACCGTCAACGCCACGGCACCGGCCTGCTGCAGTGCCTCCTGTTCCTCGGGAGAGAATCCCCCCTCGGGACCGATCCAGAGGGCCGCGCCTTTCGCGAGCAAACGCGCCTGTTCTGGCAGAGAGGCATTTCCTGTTCCCGGGACCGCCCCCACGAAGGGAACCTCCTCGCTGGACGACAATACGCTGCCAAAATCGGTTGCGACATCCAGTTCGGGGAGCCAGGGATTGCCAGACTGCTTGCACGCTGCCAGCAACTGCTCCCGCCAGCCCTCCTTAGCTCCGTCTGGCCGCGAAACTCCGTAGCGACACAGCACGGGCGTGATGCGGGCAACCCCCAGTTCCGTCGCCGCACGCAAAACCGCATCCATGTTCTTGCCCTTTGGCGGTGCCACGCACAAACGCACGGGAATCCCGACACGAGCGTGCTGGCGCACCTCCAAAATCTCACAATGGACCTCCGCACCGCGGCGGTCCGTGCTTCGAATCGTGCCCGTCCCCACGAAACCGCGTCCGTTGAGAATGCCTACCGCGTCCCCTTCGCGTAGACGTAGCACACGCGTCGCGTGCAACGCCTCCGCCAACGGAAGAACGACCTCAATAGCACTACCATCCCATTCTGAGCAGAAAAATCGGTGCATTATTAGTGGTTAGTGGTTAGTGGTTAGTGGTTAGTTGTCAGTGGGGAGTGGTCAGTGGTCAGTGGGGAGTGGTCGGTGTTTAGTGTTTAGAGGTAATTGCAAAACTCCTTTTTGAGTCCACAGAATACACAGAATACACGGAAGGCAATCCGCCGCTTCGCGACGGCTTGCACTTTGTATTCTGTTTTATATCAAGTATTTAGCCGCGCGTTGGCGCGGATAAACAGTTCTGTGTATTCTGTGTGTTCTGTGGACTCCCATAGGGTTTTGCAATTACTTCTTTAGTGTTTAGTGTTTAGTGGTTAGTGGTTAGTGGTCAGTGGTTAGTGGGTAGAGGGGAGTTGGGAGTGGCTAGTGGGCGTCGTTGGAGCCAGAGACGAGTTTGAAGAGGCCCATGCTCATAGAAGCCTTCAGGTAGACCCAGGCACCGGGCGGAAGTTGCAACGCGGGGAACACGTCCGCAGCAGTGGCAAAGTTGCGGACACCGAGGGAGGCGGCGAACTCGCCAAAGCGGGGACCGACCGTCACCACCTCGTCATGCGGGAAGAGTTTACGGGCGAACTCCAGGGTTTCGCGGTGCATTTGCGGTGAGTTTTCCCCAAGTTCGAGCATATCACCGATGAGGATGACACGTGCGGGAGCGGTGCGGCTGATTTCGTCAAACCACTGAAGACTCGCCTTCATACTGGTGGGATTGGCGTTGTAGGCATCATTGACCCAGTGGATGCCATCCACGTCGCTCTGAGCCATACGCGCGCCAGGCAGGCTGCAATTCTGCAAGCCTTGCGCAATTTCCTCCAAGGTGAGACCCAGCGAAATGCCGGCAGCGGCAGCGGCAGCGGCGTTGCCGGCCTGCACGGAGCCCCCGATGGACCACAAAAACGAGACCGATTCTCCCGTGTCACGCCGTTTCAACTCCAGGCGGAACTTGTCGCCTTCCTGCCCGCCATAGACTGCCTGCACATCGGCACCGTCATCCAGTCCAAAGGTCAGAATCTTATGCCCGGCAGCATGACGAAGCAACACGTCTTTTCCGGGGCACTGATACGGCAGAATGGCCACGCCTTCCGAGGAAGCAGCCGCCAGCAAGTCCCCTTTTTCCTCGGCGACGCCGTCAAAGTCGTGGAAGAATTCGAGGTGTGCGGCACCGATGGAGCAGACGAGGGCGCTGGTGGGGTGAATCATGCTGGCGAGCGTTGCGATTTCGCCGGGGTGATTGGTTCCCGCCTCAATGACGGCGGCGCGGGTCGTGTCGTCAATCCGCAGAAGATTTCGTGGAACGCCGAAATGGTTGTTGGTGTTGCCAAGGGTTTTGACGACCTGGCCCGGCCAGTGCGCCTCCAGTACGGCCGCACACATTTCCTTCGTGCTGGTCTTTCCGCAACTGCCTGTGACGGCGAGCACGGGAATGTCGTACTTGGCGCGATTGGCGCAGGCAAGTGCCTGGAACGCCTTCAATCCATCCGCCACTAGGACACAGCCACAGCCACGGGCACGCAGGTAATTCATATCCTCTTCCCATGGCAACTTGCTGACGCAGACCGCGCCTGCTCCCATATCCGCCGCCTGATAGATGTACTTGTGTCCATCCGTCAGTTCTCCGACAATTGCCACGAACAGGCATCCCTTCACAATCTTGCGGCTGTCATCCACAATGTCCGAACAGTACGGGACGGCCTCCATATCTCCGTCTTCGGACATCACCTCTGGCATCCAAAGCCACTGCCCACGCGTCACATATTCAATTTCAAACCATGTAAACGAATCTTTTTTCATCTCGAACTCCTTTATCGCTTCAAGCGGTCGGTTGCTTCTTCCAGAATCTGTTTTTCTTGCGGGGTAAGGCTGGCGTAGCCTTGATGTGCGACCTTGGAAAGGATGCGCCGCAGTTCGTCATTGTCGTAAAACACGCGTCCCTGGAACTGGCCCACAGGGTGGCGCAAACGGTACCACCAATACCGTAGACGCGCCCACAAACTCAAACTGCGCGGGTTGCGCAAACGATTCATAAACAGGAAACCGCCCAAGGCACCACCGAGATGCGCCAGATGCGCAATGCTGCTGCCAGGCGTGAAACAGGCAAACAATTCCACCAGCATGTAAACCAGAACCATCGTGCGCATTCGCAGCGTCACAGGGGGGAACACCAGGCTCACCAGGAGGTCAGGGAAGGCCATCGCCGTTGCCGTCATCACGCCAAACAAGGAACCCGATGCCCCAATGACGCCACCGGATATTTGCTCGATGGTCAGCCCGTGCTCCGCAACATACGAGACCAGTTTGGACGGCGTCGTCATCCCCACTTGCATCCTGGTGCCGTCTGCAGCGACGGCCAGTGCCATCACGGGGTCGTTCCAGTTGAAGAGAAGCCAGGTCAAAGCACCGATGATGCCGCTTACCAGATAGAGTACCAGAAAGCGTCCCGAGCCGAGAGTGCGCTCCATCAGGCGTCCAAACAAGTAGAGTCCCCACATGTTGAAGAGGATGTGGGTGAAGCCGCCGTGTGCGAACTGGTAGGTCACGAGTCGCCAGAGTTGGAATCGTCGAATGTAGTAAGGATGCAACAGAAGGGAGTTGAGCAGATGATCCCCGCCCTCTCCGCTGTAGGTGCAGAACAGGAAGACCACGATGTTCAGCACAATCAACGGCAGAATGACGGAGCCTCGCTCCTGCGGGGCCCAGCGGTTGGTTCGCATATAGTCTCGGTCAGAAAGCATAATTCACCTCAAAAGGGAGCGTCAGGAACCTTTGTCGATGGCGATTCCGCAACGGCGGAAGGTAGGCACATCCAAATCCTGTCCGCGATAGTTGTTTTCCTTGTCGCCCGCGAAGAGTCCGCGCGTCTGTTCGGGAAAATGGTAGAGGGAGGCAAGACTGCGTCGCGAAGCAAGCACCTCGCGCAGTTCCGGTTGTTCATCCTCCAGATATTCCTCCGAGTGCAGGAGGAGCGTGAGGCAGATCCGTCCTTCCAAGCTGTGGTCCAGGCAGGCGACCGTCTCCAGATTGCCATGCGGCAGCAACGCGGATAGGCCGTTCATGACGGCCTCAATATCGCCTTGACGGCAGCTGCCGTGCAACCGCAGCAACGCAACGCCACGGTCAATTTCACTTGCGCGGTGACGCAACTGCTCCGTGACAGAGGCGATCACTTCAGAGGTGGCACCTGGACCGCTTCCCTCCGCCAGCACCAGACGGCATCGAGGCGTGCTGTCCATTCCCAGAGACGCAAGAACCGATGGGCTCCCGTTCAGCAGCGAGCGCGCCGCAAAAGGAGCCACCAGTCCCGCCGCAGCGGAAGCCAGATATTCGGAAACAATCGCATAGGCCCGCTCCGCAGGCTCCTCGCGGAACTTTGCACCGAGTTCCTCAAACGGAACCAGTACCACGACCTGGCAGAACATTTCCACCTGCCCCAGAGATTCCATTGCGCGCCGGCGTCGTGCCTCGCTCTCGAAAGGCAACGGCATCACTGCCAGAAGAATGCACGGAACGTGCTCCTCTTCCGCAAATTGCAATACATCCGCCGCCGCACCTCCCGTACAGCCGCCCAGACCCGCCACCAGAACAAAAATACTACGTCCCGACAGTTCCGCAGACAACTGCTCCCCTGCGTCGGAAATGCATGCCGACGCCAGTTCCACGTCCGAACCAACGCCATTCCCCCCTGTCGCCTCCTCGCCCAACAGCAATTGCCGAACGCCGCCAGGCGCGAACGACGCCAAATCGTGCTGGTCGGTGTCCAGCATCAGCAAATCCACATGGTTCATCCCTTGAGAACGCAGGGCATCCACCGCCTGGCAGCCCGCATATCCCAGTCCTGCGACCAGGCAACGAGGACGAGACGCAACCGAATTGGAACGAATGCTCTCCATAGCCTCAGAATCCCTCCTTGATTGCACTAAACGCCTGCTTGAACATCTGCTTGATGCTCATGTCTTCCATCCTGCGTTCGGGATCAAGTTCGTCCTTCACGCTGGCGTCCCGACCTCCTGCACACAGGATTCCGCATACCTCCGCAAATCGTGGCTCTTCGTCCACCAGGCATTTGAGGTCAGTTACATTGACGATGCGGCCGATGCGAACATTCCGTTCAAAGACGTCTTCCGCAAGTTCCACAATGCCAGGCAGCATGGCGCCACCGCCCGTCAGCACGATATCGCCACCGACCTGGTTCCATGCATTCCCCGCCTGCAATTCGCCACGCACCAGCTCCAGTATCTCGCGCATTCGCAGAACCGCGACCTTCTCCACGCTCGACACAGGCACCAGACGCTCGCGACGTCCCGTATCGCGACGCACGCTGCACATCCGCGAACGGCCATCGTCTTCGTGCATCAACGACGAACCTTCCATCATTCGCAACCTGCGCACCAGGCGCCGCGCCATCCACCAATCCACATCAAACGCCATCGCCAAGTCGTTCTCCAATTGGTTGCAGCCAACGGGCAGATGCCCCGCCAGCAACGTGCAGGAGCCGACATTCGCGCAGTAGTTGGTAAGTCCCGCGCCGATGTCCAGATTGATGGCACCCCGTGCCAAATCCTCCTGCGTCAACGTGGATGCCGACAACACCAGTGGCGTATACAAGACGCCGACCTGATCGCAACCAACTGCCTCGCGCACCAGTTCCGTGACCATCTCCCGATTTCCCACGTGGCACAGAGCACACACCACACTGGCTTTCAGCGTACGTGCGCCCAGTCCCTCCACCGTAAACACCTCGCGGCGTCCATTCACCAGGAAAGAACGCGTGAACTGCTGCAACGGTCGCAAATCTCCGAACTCCTGGGCATGCAGTTCCGCAAGACCGTTGCGCAGTGCGCGCACCATGTCGTCCTCCGAAATCAAGCCGTGCTCTCCCTGGACCGTGGTCTCCCCCACCGCCTCGCGGAGAACCGTCTCCTCTCCCGAAACTCCTACATAAACGCGACTGTCAGCCACACGAACTTCGGCACCGGTGTTCCTCGCGGCCTCCGCCTCCGCGTCCCCGACCGCTCGCTGCAAAAACGTGCGCACGCGTTCCGCCTGGCACACATTCCCCTTGCGGATGTTCGACAACGGTGCGCGTCCCTCCTCCATCGGATTCGTCTGCACCATTCCCTGCCCCAGCACGCGCATCGTCCCTTCCGGTTCTCGCGCACCCAACAGCACCTTCACGGACTCCGTACCCAACTCCACGCCCGTGAACAATTCCAATTTTGTTTGCTTCTTCTTTGCCACGTCTATGCCTCATTAGACCACGGCACACGCTAGTGCCGAGGCATCATAAAACTCTACAGGGAATTGCAAAACTCTCATCCCAACCGCCTACACGGCGCAACACCAGGTTTTCCTCGCTTGCGGCGTTTTGGCAGTTGGCGGTAGTTTTGCAATTACCTCTCTATTTCCGATTCTTGCGGAATCCCTCCAGCAGAGCTGCTTTGCGCGGATTGTCCTGAGAGGGTTTGAGATGGTCGCGGTCGGGTCCTTCCAGTTCCACGCTCCACGTCGGAGATTCGCGGAATGCGTGATAGGACCAATCCCAGCCATATTCTTCGAAGACGGAAATGCAATCCCGCAGGTAATCGCCCGCGCCTGGTGCCCATGTCGCTGCAGAGAACTTTCCGATGTAGATGCGGACCCCGTATTTCTTCTGGAACTCAAGGACCGGCTCCAATGCGGCGCGCACTTCCTTGATGTTCCACTTCTTTCCTTGAATCATACCAGGATACCGCACTCCAATTGGGTTTTTATGAACGCCCTGATGCGTAAACACGCCAGGATGATACATGTGTGCCTGATAAATGATGTTCGGCAAATCGAGGGGACGCAGGTATCGGAATGCATTGGTGGAATCCCATTCGTTGGATTCAATGACGATGGGGATTTCCGGGTCCACCTCGCGGATGGCCTCCGCAGCGCGGCGTTGCAGATTCCAGTAGTCAAACGGTGCGGCCGAGTTCATCACGGGCTCGTTCACCAAATCATACGCCCACACGGCCTCCTTCCCCTTCAGACGCTGCGCAATCCGCTTCCACATCGCAACAAAATGGTCGGCGTATTTCTGCTCATAGAACATCCGCATCTCCATGTTCTCCAAACGACCGCCCGGCAAACAGTGCAAATCAATGACGAACCGAATCCCGCACTCCTTCGCCAGCGGGAAGAAACTCTCCACATGGGACACGCATTTCATCACCCAATGATCGTACTCAACCAAATCCAAGTCCGTGTTCGCCTTGCCCCAGTTGCGTTGAATCTGGAATCGAACAAGGTTCGCACCCCATTCCTTCAATGTCCGCAAATCATCGGCTTTGAGGTTGAGCGGATTGGGGGACATCACGCCACGAAACACGGGCGTGGAAGTGACAGTCGGCGTGTACTTCGCGCGATAGTCCGCCACAGAAACTTCCTCCGTCCAAAACTTCAACGAATCCAACTGGAACGACGCACAACCGGACGACTCCTGCAGACCCAAATAGAAATACAACTTCACGGCATTTTGAGGGATGAAAGCCATCAAGGAAACGGTGCGCCAATCGTAACTCTTGCGCGGCAACGCAGCGCCTGGCCAGTACTCTTGACCATTGTCCAATTGATAGCGGAACATAAACTTCATGCCATTCCAACTGCGTTGCGGTTCGCTGACGTTCTCCGCCTTCAACGCTATCTGCACAAACACCAAACGCCCCCGCAACGCCTCCACGTCCAATTCCGCCATCGCACAGTTCTGCTTGGCTTTGTCCTGCTCGTCTACCTTCGCAATCACTTGGCGCGACGCTTCATCCAACTTCACCGAATCCGTCAGCATTTGAAAGTTCAACTTCAAATCCACGGGAGTCCCCGCCATACAGAATACCGCAAACAGCATTAACCATGCAAAAATCTTTTTCATCACAACACCTCACGTTCGCCTGTTTGTCTTCCTCAACTCTCATCTACGTAAAATATAGCCCCCTCCTACCAACTTGCAAATCAATTTCCATGGAATCTCCCATCGGATTTCTACGCACAAGCCATACGATTTCGAGCCATTCAGTCCACAATCGGTGATTTTTGTGCTATAGTAATAGAAATATTATGTTAGGATTTCAACAAAGGAGAACGATGATGAAGACGGCATTTGAACTAGCGATGGAGCGGTTCGGGGGCGGGCCCCTCAAGAAATACACGGACGAACAGAAGGCGCAACTGGCAGAACTCGACCGCAAGTTCGAGGCACAGATTGCCCAGGCAAAGTTCGCGGCACAAGACCGCCTTTCCAAGGCAGGAGACGACCCCGCAAAAATCCAGCAAATCAACGACGACCTGCTCGTCGAAGTCCGTTCCCTGGAAGAAAAACGCGACCATCAAAAACAAAAACTCCGAGATTCTTTCTAGAAAGACTAGAAATGCTAGATGCTCTAGATGCTCTAGATGCTCTAGAGAAACGACCCACTACACGAACCATTCGCAAACCATTATGTACATAGACCGAGCAACCATTCATGTAGCCTCTGGGGCAGGAGGCAATGGCGCGATCAGTTTCCGCCGCGAAAAATACATTCCCAAGGGAGGTCCCGATGGCGGGGACGGCGGTAACGGGGGTTCCGTTATCCTGCAAGCCACAAGAGGAGAACTCACGCTCATCGCCGTCAAATACCAGCCCAATTGGAGTGCGCCCAAAGGCGAGAACGGGGGGCATCGCGGCTCCACAGGCGCCTGTGGGAAGGACACCATCGTGCAGGTCCCCGTAGGAACCATGGTTTTTGATTCCCATTCCGACGAACTGCTCGCCGACCTCGACACCGAGGGCAAGACCTGGGTCGCGGCCAAAGGCGGCAAAGGCGGCAAGGGCAACCTCAAGTTCGTCTCTTCCACCAACCAGGCACCGCGCTGTGCGCAACCGGGCACGCCTGGCGAAGAGCGCGACCTTGATTTGGAAATCAAAACCCTCTCCGATGTCGCGCTCGTCGGATACCCCAATGCCGGCAAATCCACGCTTCTGCGCTCCCTTTCTCGTGCACGCCCCAAGGTTGCCGCGTACCCCTTCACCACCTTGCACCCCGTCGTCGGAATCGTCGAACTCCCCAACTACGAACGATTCACCGTCGCAGACATTCCTGGTTTGATTGATGGCGCCAGCGACAATGTCGGTCTCGGACACGACTTCCTGCGGCACATCGAACGTTGCCGCCTCCTCTGCTTCGTCCTCGACATGGGCGGATATGACGGACGAGACCCTCTCCAGGACCTCGCATCCCTTCGCGATGAACTCCTCAAGTACGACGAAGACGTCGCCAAGCGCCCCTTTGTCATCATCGCGAACAAAATGGATTTGGACGGCGCCGAGGAAAACCTCGAACGCCTCCGCAAGCAGGAACCCGCCTCCGCCATCTTCCCGACCATCGCGGAACTGGAGGAAGATGTTGACGCCATCAAGAACCTCTTGTTTGAGACGTTGCGCAAGTTACCGCCTGAACCGCCCGAAGTCCGAGGAAAGATTCTGGCCAAGCACCGCAAACCCCAGCGCCCCGACGTCATCATCGAGGACGACGAGGAGTAACCCGCATGTCCAAACGCAAGGGGAAAGAACTAGTCAAGGCCACGCCGCAGAACCTGCAAGGGGCTGACGTGAATGCACTTGCGCCCGCTCCATCCACGCAGTTCGTCCCCACGCTCCCAACTGGACGCGAGGTCGCGACAGGCACTTCGGAGGAACTCCAGGTGTTCGCCAAGACGGTCCCCCCTGACATCGCGCAGGTCCTCACCGCCCCACCCGTCGCCGACGGACACTCCCCGCTGCAACTCATCTTCGCAATCTGCTTCCTTTTCCTACTCGGGGTACTCGTCTGGCACCAGTTCCCACGCGAACTCCCACCACCCCCACCCACTCCCGTGGTCAACACAAACGGCCTTCCCTCCGTCCCCCGCAAAGACCCGCTCTTTGCCCTGCATCAGAAGGCCAATCAACTCTACAGCGACAATCAATACGCAGAATGCGCCGAACTGCTCAATCCGCATATCTCCGACATCCTGAAGCAGCAAGACCACACCCACGACCGCATCCTTGCGATCTTCTTCGACTCCGTCCGCAAGGGCGTTGTCCCCCCATCCATCCGCGCAAACGCCATTGCCTCGTCCCAAAAGAAAGCCGAGCAGAATCCCGACAACATCGACTGGCTTCTCCTCTCCATCCATCTCAAGGCGCAGCACCTCATCGACTACCATTCCCTCTATGCAAATCTCCAGCGCGGCGAATACCTTGAGAATGGCTCCCTGGGAAGACAAAAATACTTCAACGATCTTCGCATCGTTCGCCAAACGCTCTCAAGACTCTCCTCCACCATCCGCGCACGCACTACCGAACTCGACCAGCGCGGCGACACACGGGACAAGGCGCTCAAAGACCTCCTGCGCCTACGCCTAGTCGAGGCAAAACTCCTCACCGCACAATGGATGCTTCGTGGCGGCCAAGGCTCCGCGCGTTTCCCCGACGACGACGGAGACCCTGGCGTCTACGACCGCGAGCGCGCACTCCAACTCACCAGGCACCCCGTTCCTGGCTTCAACGACAACTCGCAAAATCTCTCCATCGATTTCCTCTGGCTGCGGCTCTTCCTCGCCAATACCGTCTACACGCAGGCAGAAGGGCTCTTCAACCAATTCCTCTGGAACAACCGCACCCACTTCTCGCGCTCCGCCCTCAAGGAAGAAATTGAACGGCTCAGCGACCGCATCAACGAGGCCGAAAAACGGGAGGCACAACAATGACAAAACTCATCGGAACCGCCTCCACAATCACCGCCGACTGGCTCCTCTCCAAAACACGCGGACGCCCAGGCATATCAGGACTCTCCGACCCCAAGTTCTACCTCTGCGCGGCCTGCTACATCGGCGCATTCCTTCTCTTCGCGAACGACTCCTTCTTCCTCTCCAGCGGAGTCTTCCAGTACAACCAGGGAATCGTCACGATGCTCGCCGCGTTCCTCATCTGCGCCTCGCTCGACTGGGAACTCTGCCTGTTTTGATGCCCGGCAGGCGCCAATCTCCTCCTCCACATCTCGCAAATCCCCGCCGTCACCCTTCTCCTTGCACGCGTCCTCGCGACCAAGACCGTCCCGCCACCGCCCGAATCCTGGCTCGGCAAGGCCACCGCGCTCGTCAAATCCGGTCTGGACATTGTCGGCAAGGACCTTTTCACGCACATTCCCGCCTGGCTGACCGACATCTTCTCCAACGGAAAAATCAGCCTGTTCCTTATCCTGCTTCTGTTCATCCTCTGCTGGCGCAACCTTTCCCTCAAAATCGGGGCACTCGCCATAGCTATACTCATCCCGTTCGCGACCGCGCTCCAGGAGGGGCACTGCCTCCATCTACTTGCGGGGCTGCTTCCCCTCGCCATCGGTCTCGCACTCCAGTTCTGCCGCTACGACCGTATCGTCTACTATGAAAACATCATCACCATCCTCAACCGCTCGCACGCCAGTGTCGACTCCCTCCTGCTCGCCGTCATCGGACGCACCATGACCCAACTCCAGGAACGGGACGCCATCAGCGTCGCGACCTTCCAGGGAATCATCAAGGCAACCTACCTCCACTCCAGCGGCGCGGACAACGCGAACCCCGCACTCATCGAACACTACGCACGCGAAGCACTCCAACGCATGATTGACGATGGCCTCGTCGTCCTGGAATCCGATTCCTCCAACTCCCGCATCACGCCAGCCAACGCACTCTTCCGCGTCCCCAACAACCTCCTCGCGAATGTCGCCTCATTCCCACGCATTCTCTTCCTCCTCATCGTCGCCGTCCTCTGGATCCTCTCCCCCTTTGACCTCCTTCCCGACTCCCTTCCACTCGTCGGAATGCTTGACGATGTCTCCGTCACCATCCTTTCCGGCTTCGCCCTCAAGAATGCAGTGGAATCATGACATCACCGAAGAAAAACGTCAACCATTTCCTGCGCGGGATGCAGTATGCCTTCACAGGTCTGAGGGATTTCTACAGCCGCCCCCACCTGTGGAAATATGCCGCCATCCCCTTGCTGATACTGGGCACGTTCTATTTTGGAATCACCTGGTGGTTTTTCAGCCGTTTCCTGCCAGGTCTTCTGGGCAGCCTCGCGAACCGACACGAATGGTTGCGATTCGTAGTCAAATGGGGTGCCATCTTCCTGTTCGGCAGCCTGTTAACCAGCCTCGCCTCCTCCTTCTACGAATGCCTGGGAAGCATCTTTTTCTCCGCACTCGTCCGTAGATTTGAAAGCGAAGAATATCATTTCACCGACGGATACCATCTCTCCTTCCTACAAGATTTGCGGAACACCTTCTCCTGCATTGTATACTCCGCACTCACCTTCCTCCTGCTCCTCGTACTCACCGCCATGAGCATCTCCTTCCCCATTCTGGGACACATCATCCTCACGCTCGGCGTCGGTTACCGCTACGCCATCAGTTATATGTCCGAAGCAGGCTTCAACCACAACAAGACCCTTTCCGAACTCAGTGCCATCTACGCACGGAAAAACTACCTCCTCTACGGATTCGGCGCCATCACCTACGTTCTCCTGCTCATCCCAGTCCTCTCTCTCTTCTTCGCTCCAGGCTTCGTCCTCGCCGGAACCCGCATCGTCAACGAAGAGTGAACCCGGTGAGGAACCAGGGCGCGTTCTATCGCCAAGCTGGACCTCCTTCCATTCCCGTCCAGTTGTCCTTTTTCTCCTTTTTTCATTCACCTTATTTGCCTTCCCCAATTTTTCGATTATAGTTTCCTCATCATTCCAGCGAATGCAACATACACCTGCCAAGAGGAAACAAAAATGGAGAAAGACGAAAAATGGGAGTTTAACGGGACATTCACGGAGGAAGTTCGCGCACGGATGCGTGCTCGCCGCGAGGAGCAGGGATTGTCGCGAAACAGCCTGGCGAAGTTGCTGAAGGTACATCGTGTCACGATTCGGAAATGGGAAGAGGGAATCACGACACACTGCGCCAAATCGCTGATCAATCCACTAAACGACTTTCTCAATGGACGAGACCTGCCCGTGCCTCACCAACGCGACACCCTGGAGTTCTACAAAGAACTTCCGGAGGAGTTTCAACTTTGCATGGAGCAACTGGCGCGCATCTACGAATTGAGCGCAAAATCGTCCCGCCTGCGCACGCTTGTACTCGAGCACCTGGATGAAATTGCTGACGAGGCCGAAAAAGGGCTGAAATCGTGACGAAAAAAGCGGATTCGCACTTCGCTCTTGCGGGGCGGCGTTTGGGAGAGTTTTGCAATTCCCTCAATTACCCAGGCGAAATGCGAGGTGACCGACGGACTTTCCCTGGGCTTCCCACTGGAGTTCGAAGTCGGTCTTCAAGTCGCGGACATCTGCGATGGCACCAGGGTCTGGCGTGAAGAAGGGAAGTTTCGCCAGCATTTCCTGCCAAGCCTCGAAATAGGGCTGGTGGTCCGTGGAAAGATGGAGGGTGCCGCCCGGCTTGAGAACTCGTGGAAGCGTGCAGAGAAACTGCGTGGAGACCAGGCGACGCAGGGGGCGTTTGTCCTCCTTGGGCCAAGGGTCGGGGCAGAGGATGTGAATGCGGTCCACGGAACGCCAGGGAAGTTGGAAGCGCACCAGTTGCGCACTTTCGGCACGCAGCAGGCGCACATTCGGTATTTTCTGGTGGAGGACCTTCTGCTCGATACGGCGCAACCGTCCCAGCATCACATCGCTTGCCAAAACGAGGCGTTTGGGATACCGTTGCGCCAGTTCGAGGGTGAACTTCCCCTTGCCGCACCCCATGTCCAACTCCACGCTCTCCGCATCTGCGGGGAGCGAGAGCAGACGGTATTCATTGGTGAGAACTTCAATCATTTGCCGATGAATGAACGAATGCGACGAAGTGCCTCCTCAATTTCGGACATGCCCGTCGCGTAGGAGCATCGCACAAAACCCTCACCGCATTCGCCAAAGGCAGTCCCTGGCACCACGGCAACGTGCTTCTCGGACAACAAGGTCTTCGCAAACTGCATGGAGTTCATACCCGTGCTGGTGATATTCGGGAAGACGTAGAATGCACCGCGCGGCATGAAAGTGTGCAACCCCATCTCATTGAAGCCTTTCACAATCACGTTACGACGCTGCTCGTACTCCATCCGCATCGCATCTTTCTCCTTGTCCGCAGACTGCAATGCCTCCAAGGCAGCAGCCTGCGCAATGCTGGACGCACAAAGCATACAGTACTGATGAATCTTCATCATGGCGTCGATGAGATCATGCGGACCGCAAGCGTATCCCAGGCGGAACCCCGTCATGGCATGCGCTTTGGAGAGACCATTCAGCAGGATGGTGCGGTCTGCCATGCCAGGCAGGGAGGCGATGGTCTGGCTGCGCGGAATGTAGGAAAGTTCCTCGTAGATTTCGTCCGTAATGACGATGAGGTCGTGCCGGATAGCGAAGTCGGCGAGTTTCTTCTTGTCCTCAAAAGTGAGTCCTGCGCCCGTGGGGTTGTTGGGATAGTTGAGAAGCAGGACGCGCGTCCGCGGTGTCACGGCTGCCTCCAAGTCCTCGACCTGAAGCACGAAGTCGTGCTTTTCATAAGTCTGCACAGGGATGGGAACCGCGTGGCACATTCGAACAGACGGTGCGTAGGAGACGTAGCAGGGTTCGTGGTAAAGCACCTCGTCCCCAGGATTCAAAATGGCACGCAGCGCAATGTCCAAAGCTTCGCTGACACCGACCGTCACCAGAATCTGGCTGACAGGGTCGTATTCAGCGTGGAACTTGTCTTGGACATAGTTGCTGATGCACTTTCGCAGGCGGGGGTCACCGAGGTTGGATGTGTAACTGGTGAACCCACTGTCCAGCGCATGAATGGCGGCCTCGCGGATGCGCCAGGGCGTAACGAAGTCCGGTTCGCCGATACCGAGGGAAATGACCTCCTTCATATTCGCGACAATGTCGAAAAACTCGCGGATGCCGCTTTTGGGAAGGACGCTGATATGTTTTGCCACACGCCCGTCAAGGGACGATTTGCAGTCGCTCATGTTTGGTTTCCTTTGTGAAATTGACTCCTGCTTCCTTGTATTTCTTCAGCAGGAAATAAGTTGCTGTGGATTTGACTCCCTCCTGAAGCGAGAGAGTGCCTGACACGAACGACGCGACATCCTGCAGGGACTTTCCCACGACCTCCAGGCGGAGGTCGTACTGCCCTGACACCAAGTACACCGAGACCACTTCCGGGAAGCGCGCCAGGCGTTCCGCCACGCGGTCAAATCCCAGATTGCGCTCGGGCTGCACGGCGATTTCGATGATGGCGCGGACCTCGTCCTGCGCGTTCGCCGCACTCATGATGGCCGTGTATCCCATGATGTCGCCATCGTTCTCCATCTCCTGAATGGTTGCCGCGATGACAGGCTCGCTTACGCCAAGCCTGTCCGCCATCTCCTGATTCGCCATACGAGCATTGCGCTTGAGCAATGCCGCCAGCTGTCGTTTGAATTCCTGCTTTTCCATGATTTGCCTCGAGCCTATTTGTTCGGGATTTTCAGTGGCTGTCCAATGTAGATGTTGTTGTTCTTGAGACCGTTGAACTGTTTGATGCGTTCGATGCTGACGCCGCTGACCTGCGCAATGGCGCTCAACGTGTCTCCTTTCTGAACCGTCCATACGCGATATTCCGCCGCAGCGGCTTGCTGCTGTGCGGCAACGTTGCGGGCATTTCGTTCAATTTCACTGGAAACCGCGCGACCGAGTTGCTCCATTTCCGTGCGACGCTGCGCACGCTCGCGGTCCATATTGGCTGAAAGGGTCTCCATCTGCTTTCGCCACCCCTTGTCAACCTCGCTGAAGCGCTGGTCCATCGCCGCGACCAAATCGGCGAGTTGCTTGTTCTGGTCCTTGAGCGACTCGTTCTCCTGCTCCAGGGACATCAAGCGGTTCAAGAGCCCCTTTTGCTCCTCGCGCAAGGCGTCCAAATCGGCATGCAGTCCCGCGATTTCATGATTCACGGGCGTCAAATCCACCGTTTCCCGGACGACAACGGGCTTCTGTGCAACCGTTGCCTGCGGTGCCGGTTGCGACACAAGCCTCCGTCCCTCGGGATAGGTATTCAGCGTGTTGCCGCCATTGCCCAAGACGGGTTCCGTCCGCCCGAAATCTGCGCAACCCGCAAACCACACACCACACAACGCCAACAGACCTGCCTGCCAACTCTTCATGCCAAAATCTCCTTTTGAAAAAAAACATCCAGTGCCCTCCCGTTCCAAAAATCCAAAGTATATTATATTGTTTCACTACGAAATTTCCATTGGACACCTCGCACTTCCTTGGAAAAATGCGCTTTTCTTTGCAATTTGCCCATGAAAGACTCCCCAAACACCCCCTTGCTGACATCGCTCTCCCGAACCATAGAGGCACTTGCCCACGGCGATGATGCGTCCCCCCAGGACAAACTTCTGCACAATATCCTCATGACCCTGGAGCGCAACCGCCCCTCCCTGGAATGGCTCCTGAAAAGCCGTTGCCGTGGCAAGGTGAAACCCACCACGCGCAACGTCCTTCTCTGGGCACTCGTGGAAATCTTAAAAATGGGCGGCGTTCCCGCGCCAGCCGTGGTGGACACGGCGGTCTCGTACATCAAACGGCGACATTCTGCGAGCGAGGCGAACTTCGTCAACGCCGTGTTGCGCGGAATCTGCCGCGACTGTGCCGCCGGCGAAACGGCCTTGTTCGAAAAGGCACCACCCGCCATACGCGCAAATCTGCCTGCGGAATTCTGGGAACGTTGGCTGGCGCAGTTCGGCACACAGGAAGCCGAACGCCTCGCAACCATCCTCCAGGTTCCCGCGCAAGTGGTCCTGCGCCTCCGCCAATGGCCCGAACTCGCCCAAGAACTCCCTACCGACCTCCTCCCCTTCCCCGCGCCCGACTGGGCACCAAACGCACGCCTCTTCACTCCTGCACCCGAACTCAAATCCCTTGACTCCATCATGGCGCGCGGCGACTTCTACATCCAGGACCCGTCCACCCTCCTCGCCCCAACACTTCTCGCCGCAAAGCCAGGCGAAACCATCGCCGACCTCTGCTGCGCACCAGGCGGGAAATCCCGCTGTCTTGCCGAGGCCATGCGTGGGGAAGGGACCCTCCTCTGCACCGATATCGCCCCCAACAAACTCGCACGCGTTCGGCAAAACCTCGCTCCCTTCCCGAACGTCCAACTCCAAACGCTCGACGCCGCTTCCGACCCACTCCCCAAAGACCGCTTCCATGCCATCCTCCTCGATGTCCCCTGCTCCAATTCCGGCGTCATTCGCCGCCGCCCCGATGTCCGTTCCAACTTCTCCCTCGATAAACTGCAAGAACTGCTCTCCCTTCAATCCCAGATTCTCGACAATGCCGCCACCGCCGTCCGCCCCGCAGGACGCCTCGTATACTCCACTTGCTCCATCGAAACCGACGAAAACCAGCGCCAGGTCCAGGCATTCCTCGAACGACACCCCAACTGGTCCCTCGTCTCCCAACGCACCATCCTCCCGGACAACTCCCACGACGGCTCCTTCGCCGCGCTCCTGTCGCGTCGCGAATCGTTTTCTTGATGTTCTAGGGCCTGCCTGCTTGCAAAACACAAGCCAAGATATATTTTTTAATATCCATTAACCATCACCCAAGGATTCCACAATGCGTCAATCACTCCTCGCCACCCTCTTACTATTTTCACTGCCTCTTCTTGCAGGCCCCATCCTGCTGGACTTCAACGATTTTTCGTCCGCGCAAGTCAAGCTGAATAAGAAAGCCTCTTGGGAAGTCAAGGACGGCAAATTCTTCCTGACCATTCCCGAGCAGAGACTCGAAGGCTTCCCGGGTGTCATCCTCACCCAGAAGGACGGCAAGCCGTTTGACGTCACTGGCTACCAGTCCATCACGCTCGACATCAAGAATCTTCTGGACACCTATTCAGGCTCCGTTGAGTTCGAACTCATCCTCAAGGGCAACTACACAAACCAAGACCAATGGGAATGCCGTTGCAGTGGCGGTTGCGGCTACCCCGACCTCGTGAACGCCTCCCGCGACATCGCATCCCAACGTTATCAACTCCGTGAAACTCTGAAATAACCCTCGAAAGGAACAACCATGGCAAACAAGAACTGGAAACTGGAAACCCTGGCCGTCCAGGCCGGCTACACCCCCGAAAACGGCGGTCCCCGCGTCTGCCCCATCGTGCAGAGCACCACCTACAAGTACGATGACGCGCAAAGCGTCGCCGACCTCTTTGACCTCAAACGCGAGGGATTCTTCTATACTCGCCTCGCCAACCCCACCGTGGACTGCTTCGAAAAGAAAATCGCAGCACTCGAAGGCGGCGTTGCCGCCGTCGCCATGAGCGCCGGCCAGACCGCCAACACCCTCGCCCTCCTCAACATTGCACGCGCTGGCGACCACGTCCTCTCCGCAGCCACCCTCTACGGCGGCACCACAAACCTCTTCACCATGACCCTCAAAAAAATGGGAATCGAGGTCACTCTCATCTCCCCAGACGCCACCGAAGAAGAACTCCAGGCCGCCATCCGACCCAACACCAAGGCCGTCTTCGGCGAAGTCCTCGCAAATCCCGCTCTCGGCGTCCTCGACATCGAAAAGTTCGCCAAGGTCGCACACGCCAACGGACTCCCACTCATCGTCGATAACACCTTCCCCACCCCCATCCTCTGCCGCCCCTTCGAGTTCGGCGCAGACATTGTCACCCACTCCACCACCAAGTACATCGACGGACATGCGACCTCCGTCGGCGGCATCGTCGTCGAAAAAGGCGGCTTCCCCTGGGACAACGGAAAGTTCCCCGAATTGGTCGAACCCGATGAAAGTTACCACGGCCTGAGTTACTTCAAGAACTTCCAGCCCATGCCCTACAGCGTAAAAATGCGCGCGCAATGGATTCGCGACCTCGGCGCCATCATGCCACCTTTCAACGCGTTCATGTCCATGGTCGGTTGCGAAACCATCCACCTGCGCATGGAACGACACAGTTCCAATGCCCTCGCACTCGCACAATTTCTCAAACACCACCCCAAAGTCGGCTGGGTCAACTACCCGGGACTCAAAGACAATCCCCATTACGAAACTGCAAAGAAATACCTCAAGGCCTGCAGCGGCGTTCTCTGCTTCGGCGTCAAAGGAGGCGTCAAGGCGGGCGAAACCGTCATGAATAACCTCAAACTCGCCGCCATCGCAGTCCACGTCGCAGACCTCCGCACCTGCGTCCTACACCCCGCCAGCATGACACACCGACAACTCAACGAAGAACAACTCAAAGCCGCAGGAGTCGCCCCCGACCTCATCCGCGTCTCCGTCGGCCTCGAAAACATCCAAGACATCATCGAAGACTTCTCTCAGGCTCTCGCCCTCGTCTAGTTTTTTTCGTGAGGGTGGAAGTTCTCGTGGAGGCGGGAGTTTCCCCTCCCGCCCCCTCCATCCTTCATCCCTTCCTCTTGG
>JAFRLI010000144.1 GCA_017431255.1 Victivallales bacterium | reverse complement strand
TCTCGTCGTCGATTTCCCCGCGTTTTGCAAGGTCGCGTGTGATTTCCGCAATCTTCGCCTGCTTCTTTTCCATGTCTTGAAGTTTTTCCTTGACATCCTTCAAGGTCTCGGTAGCGTCCTGGACGACCTTTTTCGCATTGTCCACACGCCATTTGTTGAGAAAGTCCAGCGCCTGCAACAGCCCCTTAAGGGCAGCGCGTTGCTTGGTGATGGCAGCCTTCCAGTCCTTCTCCTCCAAATCCTCAGCAGCCTCCAATGCCTGCTCGTACGCATTTGCGGACGTGATGAATTGGTATGCCTTGCGCAGAAGTTTATGGAACTCATCTCCTGCACCATTTGCAGAGAGTTCCAGGCAAAGATTCGTAAAAGTAAGAATCCCTTGCGCGACATTGTCCTGGTTGTGGATGAGGGCAGGCACCTGGATATTCAACCCGCTCGCAAGTGCCTCTGTATCCTTCAAGGCCGCGCGTTGGTCCTTGATGAGTTTCTGCAGCATCGCAAACACATCGCTGCGCGCCTGCTGCCCCTGCTCTGCCGCCATACCGCCAGAAATCCCCGTCAATGCCGCCAGTATTTTTGTCTGCAACGCAACATTTTCTGCAAGAGCCGATGTGCGTTCCTCCTTGCCGGCACGGAAAATCTTCTCGAACTGCTCCAGCACTTCCCGCATCTCGCCGTTGACCAGACCCGCCAGCGTCTCGCGAAGACCGCCCAACGCCCCGCCGTCCGCCAGCAACGTTACCGCCTGCTCGCGAATGCCTGCTTGTGCCGTGCGAACTACCTCCAGCCGGTTGCGGGAAAACTCCTTGTCCTGCGCAGAGATTTCATGGAGTTGCCGCGTATCTCGTAAGTTATTGCGTTGCTTGCGAATGAGAGAAGAGAGTCCCTCTTCCGTCGCCTTGCGTGCCTCTGCCTTTGCCTTGGCAACCTCCTCGCGCGTCGGGAACTTCACCTGGATGACGGTTGAATAGGAACGATGGTGCGCCGGCGAATTGTCATCCGCCCAGACGCGGAACCGGAGAAATGCGAGATTGGCCGTATCGAAAGTTGCCGTATCGACGAGGAAGCGCCCCGCGAACGCCTTTCGCACCCCGCCCTCGGGGGCAGCCTCGGCGACTTGTTCCGCCTGGCCGCCTTCATCGGGAAGGCGTTCGATGCCGACCTCCATCACGCCGAAGTCATCTGTTGCCTGGAAGACCACGGGGAAACTTGCCCCACGCTCCAAAATCTGTACGGGTGGAGTGTCCACCAGGGCGACGGTCGGCGGGCGGTCTGGCAGAAACACCAGAGGTAACGGCTGCACGGCTTCCATCTCCTCCGTGGAAACCAGTTTCAACTGCACAGGTGCCTCTTCGCGCAACACCGCCTCCACCTTGAAACGTTTTCCACCTGACACCTCCACTCGCCCCAAAGAATGTTTCCCCTGTAGCACTTCCAACTGGCGCAATGGCTGGCTTGCCTCCCCCGCAAAAATCATCCTTGCCCCCGCCATCACCTCCATCTTCTCCATATCGCTCTTCAACAGATAGTTTGCGTAACCTGTATGCTTCGGCGGTGCCACAGCAGCCTCCCACCTCACCAGACCAGGCAACGGCGCAACATGCACGCCTACCCACGGCGACACAACATCCCCCGCCTTCACACGATACCGCACGCTCGCAAACAGCGGACGCGTCTGCACCGCAAAGGCACCCTCCCCTTTCGCCTCCATCTCCTGTGTCTCCACCCCATTCTCCTCCAATTCCAGAACGGCGGTGGACGGAATCTTCCCCCCTAGTTGCACCTTCACCTCCATCGCCTGGCCGCGACGAACCGCAGCCTGCTGTGGAGTCAACTCCAGAATCCGTGTCGCAGACCATGGCTCAATGCTCGCATACGGGGCAAATACCCGCGCCATCGCCGTCAACATTCCCATAGGCGAAAACAAAAACGGCAGAAGGCAGACCACAGCCAAGATAGGCAGTGCTCGCTTGAGGTAGTGCAACGGTTTCGGCGAATACAACTCCCGCGGCAGGACTGTCCCCACGTTTACACGCGATTCCGACAGCACTCCCTCCACAAACGCCGCAGGGCACTCCCCCTTTCTCGCAAACTGCACCGCATTGATGATGCAGTTCCGCGCCTCCGGACGCGCCGCCTCCACCTGCAACGCAGTCGTCTCCACACTCTGGCGACGCCGCGAAAACAACCAAAGCCAGATTCCCGACAACACCCACGTCACCAGCACGACGCACAGGCACGTCCAACGTCCCCATGTTGGCAACGACACCATGTCATCCAGCAGCGACACCAGCACGGGAACCAGCAGGCACGGCAATAGCAACCACCCCGCCGCGATCGCCGTCAATTCTGCACGACGACGCGCACGCAGACTTTCCAAATCCGTCAGAAGCCGTGTGATTCGTTCGCTTTGCGACATCTTTCTTCTCGGGTCATTTATGGTGAATTATTACCTCACCTTAACATAGCATTTCCCCGCCACTTTGCAAATGCCCCCCACAACCTTCGAAAATGCTCTGCTACCGCAAGGAAATACTACCAGGCGCCGCGTCCGCGCAGGACTTCAGGGAGGGTGTGCCAGAGGATTTTGGCGTCGAGTACGAGAGTTCGTTCGCGAATGTACTGCATATCGAGAGCGACGCGCCGCGCATAGGAGAGTGTGGAGCGTCCAGAGACCTGCCATAGGCCCGTCATTCCAGGTTTGACCTGGGCGAGGAGTTCATAGGCGGAGCCGTATTTGGGGATTTCCTCGGGGACAATGGGGCGCGGGCCGATGAAGGTCATATCGCCACGGAGGACGTTCCAGAGTTGTGGGAGTTCATCCAGGCTGGTGTGTCGCAGGAAATGTCCGACCGCAGTGATTCTAGGGTCGTTCTGGAGTTTGTTTTTTTCGGCCCATTCGCGTGCCTTTTGAGGAGATTCGGAAAGGATTTGCTCCAAATGAGCGTCCGCATTTTCCCGCATCGTACGAAACTTGAGGACATGGATGGGCTTTCCGTACTGGCCCAGGCGTTTAGAGGCGTAGAGAACGGCTCCGCGGCTGGAGCATTTGACCAGGAGCGCTGTCAGCAACAGCAACGGCCAGCCGAACAAAAGAAGCAGAAATGCCAGAATCCAGCCGAGAAGTTCCTGATGGCGGCGCGTGTTCGGTTCCAGCAACCCGCCAGGTAGGCACCGTAAAGCAAGTTCCAACGGAAGACCAATGACATTCGATACGGAACCGCGCACCGCCTCTATAATCAGGTCGCCATGCTCCTGAATCGCATAACTCCCCGCCTTGTCCAACGGATTGACGAGACGGAGATACTCCTCGATATCTGCGTCGCTCAACTTTTTGAATTGCACCTCCGTACAGCAGACATCGCAATGGACGCCACCCCCCGCCCGCGCAAATGCCACGCCCGTGTAGACATGGTTCACGCGACCCGAAAGTTCCCGCAATGTGCGACGCGCATCCTCCATGTCCCGAGGCTTCCCCAGAATGCGGTTCTCCAACGCCACGACCGTGTCCGCCCCCAAAACCAGACGTCCTCGCGAACGCGCCGCCAGAGCAAACGCCTTCGCAATCGCCAGACGCTTCACAAGTTCCGCTGGCGTGAAGTCTGGCTGTTCCGCACGAAGTTCCTCCTCGAGCGCATGCTCGTCAATGTCCACCGCGCAGACCTCGAAAGGAACCCCGACTGCCTGCAGGAGTGCGGCGCGACGCGGCGAAGCCGAGGCAAGCAAGAGAACTCCGCCTGGCTTCAGCGGTTCGGGGAATGATAGCGGTCCCGGGAATGGATTGTTGCTCGAAAGCAGCTCCATTGTCGTTGCGGCAACTCCTCACATTGATTACTTGGAACGGTATCCTCGTGCACGTGCCTGGCGGCGCCGTTTTGCCTGGTAGTCGATTTCGCGCTGTTTTTTCTCGCCGGCGGCGGCCTGCCGTTTTCCATCGGCCTTCTGCTCGTGGGATTCCCGTTCGCGAAGATTGAGCACGATAGGCAGTCCGGCCTCGGGGTAGAATGCATCGCGCAACTGATTCTCCACGTACTGAAGATAATTCGCCGGACAGAGCGCCCTGCGGTTCACGAACAGAAGGAACTTAGGAGGCGGGCAACTTTCCATCGTTCCGTAGAAGATTTTGAAGACCTTGAGTCCCTTCGATTTCGGAGGATTCCGCCCCATCATGTCCTGCAGGAACTGATTCAAAACGCCCGTCGGCACCGTCACGTTCATCTGCTCGCGAACGTGCATGATGTGGCTCGCAATCTTCTTGATGTTGAACCCCGTCTTGACCGATACCATCAAAATCGGCGCATGCTCCATGAACGGCATCGACCTACGGACATGCTCCACCATGTCCTCCGGCTTCTTGAAATCCTTGCGGGCCAAATCCCACTTGTTCACCAGCAGCAGACACGCCTTCTTCTCCTCCATCACCACATGCGCAATGCGACGTTCTTGAAGCGAACATGGGTCCGTCCCGTCCAGCATCAAAATCACCAAATCCGCACGCTTGATGGCGTTTTCCGAACGCGAAAGGCTGAAGAGTTCCACGACGGAATCCACCTGCTTCTTGCGCCGCATCCCCGCCGTGTCAATCAACGTAATCGGCAGCGGATCCCCTTCATCGTCCAAATCGACAGGAATGTCCACCGCGTCGCGCGTCGTCCCAGCAATGTCGCTGACCATCATGCGGTTTTGGCCGATGAGACGGTTCACCAACGAGGACTTTCCGACGTTCGGCTTGCCGACCACCGCGATATTCAGCCGCTTCGGAGCCGCTTCCTCCTCCGTCTGCCACAACTCCTCCGGAATCTTCGCCAGCACCGCGTCCAGCAATGAACGCACGCCCGAGGTGTGGGCGCAACTCGTGGGATAGATTTCCGAATACCCCAGCGCGGCAAACTCTCCTTCGACCCCTTCCGCCAGCGACGGGTTGTCCGCCTTGTTCGCCACCACGATGACGGGCTTTCCCGTCTTGTGGATAAACGAGCCGACCTCCTTGTCCTGCGGCGTGATTCCCTCCTGGCAGTTGACGACCCACAGCAGCAACGACGCCTCCGCCACCACGGCGTCCACTTGCTCGCGAATCATCCCGTCGAAGATGTCCTTTGCCTTCTCTCGGTTGTGCAATCCCAACCCGCCCGTATCCACAATCGTGAATCGTTTGTCGCCATGCTGAGCCACGGCAACGACACGGTCGCGCGTCACCCCGCTTTGCTCATGCACGATGGACACGCGTTTCTTCAAAATGCAATTGAACAAAGCGGACTTGCCGACATTGGGGCGTCCTACAATGACAACAGTGGGAATCATAGTCTCCTCCTTTTGTTTGGTTATGCGGGGAATCGCTTCGCCGCTTCCTGGAGGCGCTGCACGCATCGTTCACGTCCCAGGAGTTGCATCGTTTCGAAGATACCCGCGCCGATGCCAGTCCCTGTGACGGCGGCACGCGCAGGCTGGTTGAGTTTGCCAGAAGCAACACCGTACGCTGCGGAGACATCCAGAAGCGCGGCCTCGATGGAGGCGGCGTTCCATTCGGGAAGGTTCTGCAGGCGTTCGGGAAGTGCCTTTAGCGCGTCTGTCGCAGGAGCCTTGAACTGCTTGGCGCAGACCTTTTCATCATAATCGGGAAGCGCGACGAAGAAATGCTTCCACTGCGCCAAATCGCCGAAGGTCTTGGCACGCGAGTGCATCAAGAGACAGACCTCCGTGAAGAGGGCTTCATCCAGTTCCCGTCCCCAATCGTAGTTTTCCGCGACCCACTTTCGTGCGCGTTCGCGGAACTCCGTTTCGGGGATTTCCGCCATATAGAGGCCGTTCAGATTGATGAACTTGGTCATATCCATCTGCGCGGAACCGCGCTGGCATCGTTCCAAGGTAAAGGCTTCCACCAGTTCTTCGCGCGTCATCTTCTCCCGTCCGTCGCCAGGGGCCCAGCCCAAGAAGGAAAGGTAGTTGAACAGTGCTTCAGGCAGGAATCCCTTCGTGCGGAAGTCCCCCACGAATGCGTCGCCATCGCGCTTGCTGTAGGGCTTTCCCTGCGCATTCACAATCATTGGCAGATGGCCATATTGCGGCGGTGTCTGCCCCAAGCAGGCAAACAGCATGATGTGCTTGAAGGTGTTTTCGACATGGTCATCCCCGCGGATGATGTGCGTCACGCCCTGCGTAATGTCGTCCACCACGTTCGCCAAATGGAACACGGGCGAACCGTCATGACGAACAATCACGACGTCCTTGATGGAATCCAGCGGCTTGGTCATGCGGCCCTTGACGATGTCATCATACGAGATGGTGCGACGTGTGAAGGTGATGCGAGTAGCGCCAGGGACGGTGAAGTCCTGGCCGCCGCGCACTTCGTTCAGGTGTGCATCCAAATCGAATAGGAGGGTTCCCTGCACGTCAAACGCCTTCAGGTTGTGGAATCCCGCAAGCGAAGCACCGCCGGGGCCGGCCTTTCCCTTTCCCGCGAGGATGGCAAAATCCACGCCTCGGTTGGAAATGGTCAACGGGGTATCGGGGTGCAGAGCAATTTCCGCCGGTCCGACCTCGGTGACGCCAGGCACGCGCGCAGTCTCCCAGGGGATGCGGAAGAGGACGGCTTCGCCCTGCCCGCCCTTGTTGTCCTTGTAGGCATCGCCCTGCGCCAGGAGTTGTTCGGCGGCGGCGAGGTGTTTGGGAAGTTGGCTGGTTTGGTAGAGTGGCGGGTTCTCATCGAAGTTGAGACCGAGCCAATCCATAACTTCGAGCAGGGTGTCGATGGCCTCCTTAGTGGAGCGCACGAGGTCGGTGTCCTCAATGCGAAGGAGGAACTGTCCGCCGACATGACGGGCATAGAGCCAGTTGAAAATGGCTGCACGGATGTTTCCGATGTGAACCTGCCCAGTCGGAGACGGAGCGAATCTGACGCGAACTGTCATAATGGACATTCCTTTTTGTTATTTGAGGTAATAGCAAAACTCTCATCCCAACCGCCTTCCCGGCGCGATGGCTTCATCGCTCAAACTCAGCGTGGTCACCACGCTTCGCTTTCGCTCTTCGCCCCCGATTGCGGCGTTTTGCCGGTTGAGTGGTAGTTTTGGAATTACCTCATTTGGATTGTTAGAAACAGACCAGAAAGATGCCGCAAAGGCCAAGAGCCAGTGCGGCGAGTTGCGCGGCACTGCGTCTTTCTCGCAATACCGCCACCGCATAGATTTCAAAAGCCGCAATGCTGCTCATCACCGCAACGGGATACGAAATCGCCCCCTGCCCCGCCTGCGCAAGACGCGTCATGCCAGGATACAAGAGCAAAATCCCAACAGGATAACTCGCAAACACCAGCAAAAACTCGTAACACCAGAAAATCCGCTTCCCAAAATGCTCACGAAACACACGGAACAGCGACGCTCGATGCGTCACCAGCAAGACTATCAGAAGAATCGCACCATACCCGAAATAGCAGATGAGCGAAATCCAGGGATTCGGAATTCGGCAACCGCCCTTCTGGTAGAAAGGAAACGTGCTGAACAATTGACTCACGCCAGTCACCAGAAACGAACTGAAACAATACCATTTCCAATTTCCTCCACCAGTTTTTCCGGTTTGCGTATCCTTCCCAATTCCAATGACAAACAACGACACCAACATCAACGCGACTCCCGCCAACGTCCATGCCGTGCATTTCGATCCCATGAACACGATGCCAAAGATCAACGGAAATACAAATCCCGACTGGATGATGCTCCAAATGACACCATTCGGACCGTTCTCCATCGCCTTCGACATGAAAACCAACTGCAACGCATTGAACACTCCCGAACCGATAAAACACCATACCGCTGCACAAACGCCAGGCTCACTCCATGCAGGAAATGGATTCCCGCACACCGCAAATGGCAAGGCCACCAGGGCACATCCAATGATGTTGATGAACAGAAACACGGGAGACAATATCCCATGCTTGGGACCGCGACCTAGCACAAAGCCGACAACCAGCCACGTCACCCCCACCGTCATGACCATCAAAATGCCAATCCAAAAATCCATGGCAAACCTTCATCTGAAAACACCCTGCCCCCCTGCCCGATACGGAAACACCATCTTATTAGATAATATAAGGTTTCTCCCCTCTTTTGCAAGACCCGCAAGGGACGAAAAAGGACGGAAAGGGGGTCTCTTTGGTTCTGCCTGTGTGCAAAATGGGAAGCAGGGGTTACATTATATGAGCAAAGGGGGGACATTCGGTAGCGATAATTGCAAAACTTCCACCAAAACACCGCAAGCGAGGGCGAAGAGCGAAAGCGAAGCATGGTGACCACGCTGAGTTTGAGCCATCGCGCTGCTCCGTGAAGGCTCTTGGGATGAGAGTCTTGCAATTATCTCGGCATTTTCCAAGGAGAGTCTTTTACAATGTCGTGCATTCCTGAAACCTATACTGCCTGGCGGTTGTACGGTGCTGGTCTGGAGAATCTTCGTCGGGAGGAATTGCCGATGCCCGTCCCCGGTCCCAAGGAAATCCTGGTGCATGTGGACGCGGTAGGTCTCTGCTTTTCGGACATAAAAATCATCCGTGCCGGTGCCAGCCATCCCAAGCTCTGGTGGAATGATTTGGAGACGCATCCGCTGACTCCCGGTCACGAGGCGGTTCTCACGATTGTCCAGGCTGGGAGCGAAGTTCCCCGCGAATATGCTCCTGGAAACCGTTACCTCATCCAATGCGACATCTACATCCACGGTCGCAGTTGCGCTTTCGGATATGGCATGAACGGTGCCTATTCCGAATATCAAATCATTGACGAACGTGTTTGGCAAGGAGAAGAACGCAGTTACCTCCTCCCTCTGCCAGACTCCCTCTCCGCAGTCGGCACCGCACTCATCGAACCCTGGAGTTGTGTGCAAGGAGCCTACCGTCTTCATTACCGCCGCAAACCCCTCGCCGGCGGCAAACTCCTGCTCGCAACCATCCCCGGGAATCCGCGTGTCTACCGTGCAGGCAACCTGTTCCAAGAGAATCTGCCCTCCGTCATCCATGCGCTTCACCTCTCCGAAGAGGCCGTCAAGGCACTCTCCGAGGAACTCGGCGTACCTGTACAGTCCATAACGACTCTCCCAACCGATGTAGAATACGATGACATTGCCTGCTGCGACCTCACTGACCGCCCCTTGTTGGAGCAGGTCATTGCCCGCACCGCCTGGCGTGGCATTGCGGGTTTCTATGGGAAAACCCCGCAGGAAAAATGCGGAATCGACGTGGGAGCCCTGCACTACTGCCACCGTTACTACCAGGGAGCAGCAGACGGCGAACTTTCCGCGCTTTACTCCTCTCCTTGCCGCAACTGTCTGAAACGCGGCGGCACAGCCTGGTTCCCAGGCGGTGCAGGTGCGATGGGGCAGATGCATGTCGAACTCGCACTGACTGAACAAGGACCTGACAAAATCCTCGTTAGCGACCTGGACGATGTCCGTATCCAACACCTGGAACAGCGCCTTGCTCCCAAGGCAAAACGGCTAGAAAAGACACTGAAAATTGTCAATCCCAAGCAAATGTCACCCGAAGCCTTCGACGGACTCTTGCGGGAGTTTGCGCCAGATGGGTTTGACGACATCGTGATTCTGGTCCCCGTGGTCGCCATTGCGGCGCATGCGATGGGCTTCCTGAAGGATGGCGCACTCGTGAACTTCTTCGCGGGCATTCCCGCCGGGACCCCTGCCCCCTTCGCCATCGGAGACTTCGTGGAGCGCGGCATTCGTCTCATCGGCTCCAGCGGTAGCACTTTCGAGGATATGCAGGACACCCTGCAACTCTCCATCTCCTCCGACTTCAAACCACAGACCGCCCTCGCCGCCATTGGCGGCATGAATGCCCTTAAGCAAGGTCTCGAAGCCGTCGCCAACGGAACCTTCCCCGGCAAGACCGCCATCCTCCCCAGTTGCCCCAACCTCCCACTCACTCCCATTTCAGAACTCAGCACACTTGACGAACGCCTCCCCCAAACCCTGGACCACGACGGCAACTACACCAAAGATACCGAAAACCTCCTCCTCGAGCGCTGGGGTAAAAGGCTCTAGACGTACTAGACGATCTAGACTGTTCCTTTCTGTCCTTTTGCTCCACCTTTCCAATGATTTTTGCACTAGACTGGTTTGCAAGGGTCGATTTTTGGCTTATTGTATAGAGGAAGGCATATTCCATGCCTTACTTGAACACAATCCTTTGAAAAAAGCACAATCGTGCAGGAGAAACAAATGGCAGACAAGAAAGAGATTTTCGTGGACGGAATTGGTCAGATTCACTTTGCTGGCGGAATGCTGCGGATGGATTTGGTGACGTTGCAGCCGACGGAAGAAGGAAAGGCCCCCGTTCCGGAGCAGAAAGTTCGCCTCATCATGCCACCACAGGGCTTCCTTGCAACCTTCAACGCCATGCAGCAGTTGATTGACAAACTGGTGGACGCCGGCATTCTCAAGAAAAACGAGAACGCCCGATAATTTCTTGGATTCCGCTTGTGCATTGAGGTGGCTTTGAGGAAAACGTGCATATGACCAGGTCACCCTTGCATTCTTCCGATGAGCACCATCTCTCTGCACCGGCGAAGTTCGTGCATTTGGAGGAAGCCGTCCCTGACGCAATCCTCGATCTGCGATATTACTCGGACTACAACTTCGTCGGAGAACGCATTGACGGATACGAAAGCCCGACGGCATTTCTCACGATTCCTGCCGCGCACGCCCTGGCGGACGTGAGCGCATTCCTGAAAATCCATGGCTACCGCCTGAAAGTCTACGACGCCTACCGCCCTCAACGGGCGGTCTTTCATTTTATGAGATGGGCCCTGGATGTGTCCGACACCCGTAAAAAAACGGATTTCTACCCAAATCTGGACAAGTCTGAACTGTTTCCGCAAGGATACCTTGCCGAAAAGTCAGGTCACAGCCGCGGCAGCACCGTCGATTTGACCCTCTGCGACCTTGCAACGGGGCATGATATGGATATGGGAGGAACCTTTGACTGGTTTGGACCAGAAAGCCATCCTGACTGGTGCGGGAATCCCGACACAGGCGAATACACGGGAAACATCCCCTGCAATCTGCCATTCCCCTGCTACAAAATCAGCGAATCACAGTTCCACAACCGAATGATTCTGCGCCAAGCAATGCTCCAGCATGGATTCCGCCCCATCTCCTCCGAATGGTGGCATTTCACCCTCGAACACGAGCCTTTCCCCAATACCTATTTCAATTTCCCTGTGAAATAATGTTCCGCTCCTGATTTTATCCAAAAAAACACACAAAACACGCAAAAAGAACTGTCATCCTTCCTGTCTCTCAAAACGTGCTAAAGTCGCGCTGACTTCTTATACAGTCCCCCACTGGGAGGCAACGCTTTTGGGGAAACTTTTGAAGGCGGTCATCTCACGGTCCTTGCCAACGGCGGAAAGCAACGTTTTGGAGCACCTTTTGAAGAGACTGGTGTTTCCTAAACTTTTTGCGCCTTTTGTGTGTTTCGTGGAAGAAAATGACTTAAAATCGTTACCAAATAATACTGAGTTTCTCCTATGATCCCCCCCCCGAAACCTCCCCGGGGCGGATTCTCAAAATAGCACGTTCGTATCTCAGAAAGTTAGTCCAAGCTGTCACTTCTTGCAGTATTTTGACAAAAATGGTTGACAAGGGTCTTGACAGGTGCGATATTAGGCTCGTTCCCACCAGGGCGGGGGACCATCCACCCCGCGCGCGAGACGCTCCGTCGTGGAGAGTTGCGAGTGGTTAGTGCTTAGTGGTTAGTGGTTAGTGGTTAGTGGTTAGTGGTTAGTGGTTAAGTGGTTAGTGGTTAGTGGTTAGTGGTTAGTGGTTAGTGGTTAAGTGGTTAGTGGTTAAGTGGTTAGTGGTTAGTGGTTAAGTGGGTAGTGGTTAAGTGGGTAGTGGGGAGTGGCTAGCGGGGAGTGGCTAGTGGGGAGTGGCTAGTGGGGAGTGGCTAGTGGGGAGTGGCTAGTGGCTAGTGGGGAGTGGCTAGTG
>JAFRLI010000143.1 GCA_017431255.1 Victivallales bacterium | reverse complement strand
GACAAAATGCGAGGGTGTGGCTTGTTTTAGGAGAAAAGAGGATTAAGCAAGTAGTTGCAAAACTCTCATTCCGACCGCGTTCCTGGCGCGGCGCGCTGGCTTCAACGCTCAAACTCGGTGTGGTCACCACACCGAGTCTACGCGCTTCGCCCCCGCTTGCGGCGTTTTGACGGTTGAACGGTAGGTTTGCAATTCCCTCTCGAATCAGATAGTTCACTCAAACCTCTCCTGCCCTTTCCCCCAAAAAGCCGGATTCCGCAACTCTGCGGCATCCGGCTTTTTTGTTTGTTGACAAAATGCGAGGGTGTGGTTTGTTTTAGGGGAAAAAAGGATTAAGTTAAACAGTAGAGGGGAATGTGTTTGTTTTGTGAAGGATGAAGCTGCAAATGGAACCGAGGTATATTAGTACTCGTGGTGGTGTGGAGCCGGTGGATTTTCTGTCGGCAGTGATGATGGGATTGGCGGATGACGGGGGATTGCTGCTGCCGTCGGAGATGCCGGATGTCACGCAGGAATTGTCGTCGTGGCGAAAACTGGACTATCCGTCGCTCGCATATGAGGTGATGAGTCGATTCATCGGGAGCGCGATTCCCGAAGCGGATTTTCGTGGTCTCATTGCACGGAGTTATGCAACGTTTGACGTGGCGGAGGTGGTTCCCGTGAAGCAGGTGGGCGGTGTGTTCATCGCAGAGCTTTTCCATGGTCCGACCCTCGCCTTCAAGGATGTCGCCCTGCAATTTCTGGGCAATCTCTTCGAATACCAACTGGCACGCACTGGCGGACGCCTCAACATCCTGGGGGCCACCAGCGGCGACACGGGCAGCGCCGCCATTCACGGCGTTCGCGGCAAGGCCGGCATCGACATCTTCATCATGTTCCCCGAAGGACGCGTCAGCCCCCTTCAGGAACGCCAGATGACCACCGTCCCCGACCCGAATGTCCACTGCATCGCCATCAAAGGCACCTTTGACGACGGGCAGCGCACCATGAAGAGCGTCTTCAACGACATTGCATTCAAGCACAAGTTCAGCCTGGGCGCGGTCAATTCCGTGAATTGGGCACGCGTTCTGGCGCAGGTCGTGTACTATTTCTGGGCCTCCTTCCGCGTGACGGAAACGACGGGGGCCTCCCTGGTGCAAGTGACCGTCCCGACGGGGAACTTCGGGGACATCTTCGCCGGCTACGTCGCCAAGAAGATGGGTGCCCCGATTTCGCGATTGGTTCTGGCAACGAACGAGAACGACATCTTGAGCCGCTTCTTCAACACGGGCGTGTACAGCCAGGGCGCGGTGAGTCCCACCCTGAGCCCCAGCATGGATATCCAGGTCGCAAGCAACTTCGAACGCTACCTGTACTACCGCCTCGGAAAGAACCCGGAGAAGGTCCGCGAGGCGATGGCGACGTTTGCGAAGGAGAAGAGCTTGACCGTCCCCGGCAGCGATCCCGATTTTGCAGCGGGCCGCGGCGACACGGAGTCCACTCTTGCCACCATCGCAAAGTACTACCGCGAGGCAGGATACATTCTTGACCCGCACACGGCGGTCGGAGTCTCCGTCGCCGAGAAGAATCTGCGGGAAGGCGAGCCGATGGTCTGCCTGGCGACCGCGCATCCAGCCAAGTTCAGCGCCGCCATCACACGCGCACTCGGTGCAGATTTGGCGCATCATCCTACCTTGGAGGCACTCAAGACCCTGCCGACGCGCAAGGTCCTTCTCGAACCGACCGTCGAAACCATCGAGAACTACATGGCGGAAGTGCTGCATCTTTAAGGGAACGTTACTGTTCAGAAGGGTCGCCGCGTGATTCAGGTCTTTTGTTTTTATCCACAAAACACACAAAATACACAAAAAGAACAGTCATCCTTCCTGTCTCTCAAAACGCGCTGAAGTCGCGCTGACTTCCTGTGTTGTCCCCCGGCAGGAAGCAACGGTTCTTTAGAACCTTTTGAAGAGACAGGTGTATTCAATATTTTTGCGTATTTTGTGTGTTTTGTGGAAGAAAGTGTTTCAAAATCATTACCATGAACCAGGGTTCTGAATAATAACAAGGGAACAAAATGAAACGGGTTTGCGTCAGTTACGAGACTGGGAATGGTCGTTTAGGCGGTCATTACACGCAGTTTTCCTTCTGGGGACTGCCTGGCGTGGAGGTCGTCGCGCTGGCGGATTCCAATCCGGCGGCAGAGAAGACCTATCGGTTGACTGGCGCAAAGAAACTCTACACGGATACCTTGCAAATGCTGGAGGCGGAACGTCCTGACATCGTGGTGCTGTGCTCCCGTCAGCCGGAAGACCATGCGGTGCAGATTCCGGCCGCGATTCGCCTTGGGTGCCACGTCCTGGTAGAGAAGCCATTTGCGGCGGATTTGTTGAGTGCGGACGCGATGGTAGCACAGGCAAAAGCGGCGGGAATCCACGTACAAATTGCGCATTTGGCGCGATTTGCACCCGTGTTTCGGGAGATGAAGCGCCGCATGGAAGCCGGGGAGATTGGTCGCGTGCTGGGGTGTTATATGCGCGGGGAAGAGGATGTGAAGCGGGGCGGCGGGGAAGACATGATGGTGCTGGGAACGCACCTGCTGGATGTGTCGTGCTATTTGTTCGGGCGTCCAGAAAGCGTCAGTGCCGACGTACGGTGGCAGGGACGTCCCATCACTGCTACGGACGTGCTGCCGACCAGCGAACCCCTCGGGCTTTGCGCCGGCGACGAGATTTTCGCGACCTTCCGCTATCCCAACGGCGTGCGCGGCATCTTCGAGAGCCGCCGCGGAATGGCGCCGTTCGCGCATGCGGACCGTCTGGGAATCGTCGTTTCGGGCACGGCGGGGAACTTCATGGTGCGCTACAAGGGAGAACGCCATTTGCAGGTAAGCCATTGCTGGCCGATGCCGATGGAAGGAGACACGCCCTACGAGGATGTCGATATCGGTCCCGAACCCGTCATTCCCGGTGCCATTCCCATTGACTATGAGGGTCTCGGCATTTCCATCTCCTCCAGCCACAAGTACTACGCGGCCAACAACCGACGCGCAGCCTGGAACCTGTTGCAGGCCATCGAGGGGAAGGAACCCCTAGCGGCCTCGGCGGAATCCGCTGTCGATAGCCTGGAAATGATTCAGGGAACCTACCGTTCCAGCCTGGAAGGCGGGCGGTTGCTCTCCTTGCCGCTTGCGCAACGGGAACACCCCCTGCGGAAGAAATCGTGAGATTTGCTGGAGAAGTTCGCCCCCCTGAGACTTGAAAAAAGGAGGTAGTTGCAAAACTCATTTTAGAGTCCACAGAACACACAGAATACACAGAATGCAATCCGCCGCTTCGCGGCGGCTTGCACTTTATATTTTGTTTTATATCAAGTGTTTGACCGCGCATAGCGCGGACAAACCGGTCTGTGTATTCTGTGGACTTCAAAAGAGTTTTGCAATTATCTCAAAGGAGAAAAACGGTGATACAACATTCTTTGGAAAAGACGGCTTTGCTGGCCATTGCGTTGAGCGTTTTGGTATGCGGATGCGTTTCGAACATCGAGAAGTCGCAGGAACGTTTTCAAAACGGGTTCTATCGGGACGCGGCGCAAGCGGTGAAGAAGGACTCGGAGAAAACGTCGGATGTGCTGTCGTCCTTGTATTACGGTTCGAGCCAGTTCATGGCGGGAGAGCCGGAGGAGGCTTTGAAAGGATTCCGGAAGGCGTCGGAACTCATTGACGAACAGGACCATTCCCTGAACTGGGGGAGCGGTTATGTCGCCAAGTCCTACGAAGGATTTATGTCTCACACGTACCAGGCACTTTGTTTTCTGGCATTGAAGCAAAGCGACAAGGCGCGCGTCATTTTGAACCGTTTGGAAGAGAGCCTGGGCAAGGTGCAGGAGCGCAACCGCCGCGTCCTGGAGGAGTCGCAGGAGAAGTTGCGGGAAGAGCGAAACAAGCCCGAAAACCAATCGGGCATGGGACTGACGAAGGAGGCATTGGCAAACTCGCAGAATATCTCCAAGCAGAAAGAACTGTACCAGGAATTGGCGAAATGGGGAACGTATGCGGACTATGAGAATCCGGCGTCGCGCTTGTTGAGCGGGTTGTATCGCTTGTTCTATGCAGAAGACGCGAGCGATTTGGAGCGAGCGGTATTCCAGTTGAAGCGGGCGGCGGGGATGTCGGGGAGTGCCGTGGGGCATCGTCTCTTTGCATTGGCGGAAGGCGTGGCGTCGGGACGGATCCCGCGGAGCGAGTTGTCGAAGAAAGTCGTGGTGATTTATGAAAATGGTCTCGGTCCCATTTTGAAGGAGGAGCGCATAGAACTCATTATCCCCTATCATCGCCCGGTCTACGCAGGCGTGGCGATTCCCATCTTGGTAAAGCAAGAGGCAGCCTATCCCGCGCTCTCTCTGGGCATGCAGGGATTGACGGAACCCTTCTGCGACTTCGACCGCATCGCAGCCACCGAATACCGCAAGGTCCTGCCCAGGATTGTCGCCCTCGAAATCACGAAAGCCATCCTCAAAGTCGCCGTGCAAATCGTCGTCTCCAACGAGATGGAGAAGCATCACGGCGAACTTGCCGGCTTCCTCACGGGCTTGACGGGAAGCATCATCACGATGGCCATCACCAATGCCGACACCCGTTGCTGGGGACTGCTGCCGAAGAACTACCAGGTTGCCTTGATTGACCGTCCTGACAGCAATGTCCTTCCCATCACGGCCTCGACGGGAGTGCCGCTCTTCCAAGTGGAACTCCCTCCCCATGTGCCCGTCATCGTCTACGTGAAGGCACCTGTGAACGGTCTTCCCGCCACCTGCATGCTTCTCAACCCTTCACGATAATTTCCCATGATACAAACACCAACCCTCCTCACTCTACCCGAACCCTACTGCGCCATTACCGAAGCCGCCACTGGTGCCTACGTGCCAGAAACCCACGCCGCCACTCCCGATGAGGCGATGTATGGACCACGCCTGGAGGTGCGTCAGGTTCCAGGACCGCAAGGAGTGATGGCGCTGACGCGCCGCAACAATCTTCTTTTTGCGGCGGGCCAAGGAACCTTCTGGGTGTTTGATGTTTCGCAACCGCTGGAACCGCGCGTCATCGGTCACCTGGATGGCATCCATGAGGCGCGCCAGATGGCACTCGCGGGAAACGTCGCCTGCATTACGGCTCGCGCACGCGGACTCTATCTCGTGGACATTTCGGACCCGACCCAGCCGCAACTCCTCCTGCGGTACGATACCATCGAACTGGCGACGGGAGTCGATACGGCAGGTACCCTCGTCTTTGTGGGATTGCGCACGAACGGCGTCGAGACCATTGACATTTCGGACCCGCGCCACCCGAAAACCCTCTCTATCGTCAAGACAGATGAGGCGCAATCGCAGGTCTATGACCACGGAAAGCTCTACGTCGGCGACTGGGGATCGGGGCGTTTGACGGTGCTGGACGTGACGAATCCCTGCGCCCCCCGGAAATTGGCCTCCCTGCCGCTCTACGGCTACGGGGACGGCGTGGCGATGCGCGGCAATCTGGTCGCGGCTTCGACGGGGCACCACCGCAAAGTCGGTCCCGAGGAGAACCGCCTCAACCAAGGTCATGCGGTCAGTTTCGTGGATGTCGCAAATCCCTCCCAACCGCAACTGCTCTCCGTCTTTCCCTTTCCGCCGTTCTATGCTTCTGGCGACGACTTCTGGACCGTCCGCCTCGCTGGGAAATACGCTGCGTGCGTGGACACCATCAACGGGCTTTTCCTGGTCGATATCACCGACCCGAAGGCTCCCAAGGGGGCTGGCTGGGCACATCTTCCGCTGGCAAAACGCCGAAATATGATGTTGCCAGACGTGGCGGCGACGGTCGGCGTCGGCGATGGGGTCATCTATGTAGGAGGCAAGCAGACGGGATTGTTTGTTGTGCCACGTCCCGATTTGGTGCCGGACGTGGAGGACCACGGGGAGGCTCCCGCGATTCCCAAGATGCCGGCGCCCGCGATTCCTGAGGGATTTGAGCGGTACGATGCAGGCGGGCAGGTGCGCGGTGTTTCCCTGATGGGGGATATCGCGTGGGTAGCGTGTTCGCACGCGGGGCTGCACGCGCTTCGCCTGTCAAGAAACGGTTTCACGCCAGTGGCGAAGCATGCCATGCGTTGTTCGTACGACGTGAAGTACGTGGACGGCCTGCTGTACTCTGCGGAAGGCGAGGATGGACTGGCGATTTATCGTCCAGGCGAGGATGGTTCGCTGGAGGAGTTGGGACGCGCCCTGTTGCCTGACGAGGATTTGGTGCAAATGGTCTGGAAACCTGCGGGAAGACCGTTCTGCGCGATTTCCAACCGAGGCGGAAACATCCTTTTCCTGGATGTCTCCAATCCCGCGCAAATCGTCGCAAAGTTCCGTCATGGGCAACGTGGAATTGTCTATGGGGACATGATGGCGAATGAACTATTCGCAGGGCGCTATATGCTCTTCAACTGGCACAACGGCGGTATGGCCTGGTACGATGTCGGTGGCTCGGAACCCACTCTGGGAAACTTCATCTTCAAGAGCATCAACTTCCACGACAATGGTTGCTGTGCATTCCGCGGCAAGGGCCTCTATGTCAGAAATGGCAAAATCAACATTCTGGAACCAAACCAGGGAGAACCCATCGAGCAATGGGTCGAATGGCAGCCCGATTATCCGGCAAGCGGCATCCCGACCGTGGATGACGAACAGCATGTCCTCGCGGTCTCCAATCGTCTCTTCGAAACGCTCGATTGTTTCGATATCACCGACTGCCAGCACCCCACACGGCTCCCCAACCGTTCCTGGCAATTCCACAACAACCTGGGAACCGTCGTCTTCTGGAACCATCAACTGCTTATCCCCCTGGGACACGCAGGACTCCTGCTAGAAACTAGACGCTAGATTTGCTAGATGTGCTAGATTTGCTAGATGTGCTAGATTTGCTAGATGTGCTAGATGGGCTAGATGTGCTAGATGGGCTAGATGTGCTAGATGGGCTAGATTTTCTAGATTCTCTAGGGCATCTAGGGCCTCTAGGGCATCTAGCACCTCTAGGGCATCTAGCACCTCTAGGGCATCTAGCACCTCTAGGGCATCTAGCACCTCTAGCACTTCTAGGGCGTCAAGTTCATTTCTCCAGCAGGAGGCCTGCATGGCCGAGGGGAATGACGAGTTTGTGGTTCCAGAAGGCCGCACGTCCCGGATTCTGCTGGAACTTCCAGGAGCGTTTCGGGAGATGTTTGGGGTGTTTGAGGTCGGAGAGGTCAAAGGTGTTGAGTGCCTCGCCAATGCGGTCGGAGACGGCGACGATATTGCCGTCCACACTCGGAACGCCAAACGCCTTTGCGTCCGGAACGCATTCCATCCAGTCCTCGACGGGTTCCGCCTGGTTGGGTTCCAGCAGGTTGAACTTGCCGTTGCGGACGAGCAGCCCCTTACCCTGGAAGGTGCAGACCCCATTGCTCTGGCTGTTGAGCGGCTTGTAGACGATGTTCGCAACCTTGGGTTCCGTACCGCTGATATCGTACCAGGCGATGCCGCCCGAATGCCAGTTCATGAGCATGTACTTGCCGCCGATGAGATCGGTGCCCATCAGGTCGCCATACACGATGCCGCGCTGGTTGTGGCGCAATTTGGAGGTCATCTTCTTGGGATCGGAAACGTCCAGGATGTAGATGAACCCGCCGCGCGCGGAGGCAACGCAATACGGTAGACCGGACGGTTTCCAGACCAGCTGCGCGATGTGCTTGTTCGGAAGTTGCACACGTCCCAGTTCCGTCAGCGAGAAGTCCTTTTCCGGACGATAGACCGCCAGACCGTTTTCGCCTTCCGCCGTGTACAGAAGACCGTCCACGCATTTGACATCGTAGCAAAGGGGAATGGGGTGCTTTTTGAGGAGTTTGAACCCATTCTTCGTGACCCGTACCGCATGCAGTCCCGCATGCGAGCAAGCCGCCCAGGCGACATTCCCCTGCATGCTGACCGCGCGCACCTGCCCTTTCGCGTCGTACTGGTGGAAGCCGGCCGGGATTTTCTGCGGTTTCGGTGGCGGAATCACGGGGGCCGCACCGTGGTCCGTCTTGTCCGGTTTCATCCCGGGACGCTTGATCATGAACAGACCGCTCCGCTTGCCGCCGATGTAGGCAACCCCGTCCCCAATGACGACGGACGCCGCCGCGTCGGGAATCATTTTCCCACGGTGCTCCAGTTCAGGAAGATGCGCCCAACCGGTTCCCTTGGGATTCTTGACATCCGAGAAATCGACGAAGAAGACGCCGTTGAAGGTGTCTGCGCAGACAGCGGTATTGCCGGCGATGCGGTTGGTCCAGTAGTCGTCCCCGAGCGCATAGAACGGCGGGAATGCAAAGTAGGAATGGGTCTTGGGCTTGGTGACGTTCGTGATGTCAATGAAGGTCAGCGCGTGCCCGGCATTGCTGCGTCCCTCCTTGGGACCGATGCGGCGATGGTGCCCGGAGGAGGCGACGACGAGATTCCCTCGGACATCCAGGCCGTCCCCCAGCCCGTACAGTTGTTCATCGGCGATGAACTTGGGTTCGCAGGGATTCGCCATGTCCAGAATGGTCAACCTCGCCGCACCCCAGTCGCCGACGTACAGCTTCTGGTGGTCATAGACCTGCGATTGCGCCTCGTGCGTCTTGATGATGGAAAGGGTGCGGGGGTGCTTCGGGTCCGAAATGTCAATGGTCTCCACACCATAGGTGCGCAGACCGACAAAGACCAGGGAGCCGACCGTGTCAATGCCCGTCGCCAGTTCGATGGTGTCGTAGCGCAGGATGTGCTTGGGCTTGGTGGGGTCCGAAATGTCCACCAGATAGAGCCCGTGGGCACGTGCGGTAATGCAGGCGACATCGCCCGCGAGCGCCATCTGGCGTTCTTCGGAGAAGCCGTCAAGTTTTCCGATTTTCTTCGGCGCGAGGGGATCACGGATATCGAAAACCCAAAGGCTTCCACCACCTGCGGTGAAAAGAAGGTTGCCGCGACGCGCCATGCCCATGGCGGATTTGGGCCCCTCGACGGGAATCAATTCCAGCCGCGGACCGTACTTCGCTTCATCCGGCGTCACTACGCCGGTATCGACATCGTACCCGCCCGCCGCAAACAAACCTGTCGCGCAAAGAGCCAACGTGGACAACAGTGAAAATGCTTTTTTGACCATAATGGAACCTCGTGAAAAATGGGCCGCCATGATAATTGAGAAAATTGATTATTTCAGAAGTTTCCTCTTAAGATATTGGCAACACTCCAAATGTCAAGTGAGGAAAAGGAGAATTTGAGGCAAAGCGATTTGCAATCTGGGAAAAACAGGATATAACATAGTGTGTTCTTTCGAGCGGTATGTTTTGGAGATGCTGACTTTGAGACTACTGGTAAAAAGGAATTGGAGAACGAACAATGGCGCAGGAAAATCAGGCAATTTCGTTCATTTCTAAGGCATGTATTCAGGCTCAGAGTGAGGGGCAATCCCTGGACGTGGAACTGGAGGAGTTTTTCGTCCCGATGCGGGATGGCGTTCGTCTGTACACGAAACTGGCGCGACCGGCGGGCGTTGAGAAATGCCCGCTGATTGTGGTCCGCACGCCCTATGAACAGCCAGGGACGGATCCAAAGGGGTTCTGCGAGAATAATCTTCCGTTCCTGCTGTCGGGATACGGTATCTTCATCCAGCATTGCCGGGGCTGCGGCAATTCGGAGGGGGATTGCATCCCCTACATCAACGAACACGACGACGGTCTTGACTGCCTGACCGCCATGCGGAATCACCCCGCCTACAACGGAGAGTTCTACCTGTTTGGCGGCAGTTACCTCACCAGCGTCCACCTCTCCTACCTCAAGGACAAGCCCGATGACGTCAAAGGCGCCTTCCTTGCCGTTCAGGAGGACAACCGCTACAATGTCCTCTACCGCAATGGAATGTTTAAATGCGGTCTTCACGGCTCCTGGTACCTACACGGGATGTACAAGAAGAAGTCCCTTGTGAAGAACTACAGCGATGACGTCTGGCGGATGCTTCCCGCCAGCGGCATCTGCCAGGCCGTGCTGGGCGAGGAGGCTCCCCTGAGCGAGGAACTGCGGCACCCATCCCCCGACGACCCGTTCTGGAAAACCCGCGAAGGCGGCTCCGACTACTATGGTGCCCTCGAGAACCTGGACATCCCCGTCGCCATCATCACTGCCTGGCACGACATCTACCCGGAGGGAATCATCAACATGTGGCACCGCCTGCCACCGGCGCAACGTGCGCGCTGCCCGCTCCTGATTACCGGGGGAAACCATGGGTGGTACAATGTTCCGGACTTGCCGCTCCCCCTCGAAAACGCGAAAATCCCCAGTTCCGTCCTCCTGGCCCACAGCTGGTTCGAATACATCCGCAAGGGAACCCCGATGGATTTCTTCCCCGCCCGGGGCGTCAAATGGTACAACCTCTTCGGACAATGCTGGGAAACAGGAGACGACCTCCCGTCCGGAAAAACTCCCTGGACACTCTATCTGAACGATGGACGCACCCTCGCCCCCGCCCCCACCGCCCCCGCCGAAATCACCTACACCTACATCCCCGCCGCTCCCGCGCCATTCCCAGGCGCCTGCGGCAATACCTTCGGCGGCATGGAGAAACAACCGCCCCCAAACTCCCGCTACGACATCATTTCCTTCCTGTCGGAACCGGTCTCGCAACCCGTCCAAATCCGCGGCCAGTCCGAAATCAAACTGCAAGTCCGCAGCGACTGCCCCGACACCTGCTTCTACGCACGCCTTTCCATTGTCCACGACGATGTCGCATATTGTCTTCGTGACGACATCTGCACCCTTGCACAGTTCTCGCCAGACTACCAGCCCGGCCAGGTCGTCACGCTTCAAATGCACTTCGGCGAAATCGAGTTCCTCGTCAACAAAGGGGATTCTCTTCGCCTCGACATCTCCTCCTCCGCCTGGCGTCACTACATCCCCCACACCAACCGGCGCGGTCTCTTCGCCGACCAGACGGGAGCCGACACCGCCCACAACACCATCCTCACTGGGGTCTCTTCCCTCACCTTGCACATGGATTGACTGGAGAAAGAAATGTTCCTAGGAATTGATCATCCCGCCGTTGCCGCCGAACGTCCCGAAACCCTCGCCCAATGGTATGTGGACAACCTCGGCTACGGTGTCCACACCCACACCGAAAAGAACGTCTGGATTCTGCGTGCCCCTGACGGAACCCTCCTGGAGGTGATGCCGCGCGACGACACGCCGCGTCCCGCCCGTACGACCTGGACACCGGGATGGTCCCACCTCGCGCTTCGCGTCGCCAATCTGGAGAAGGCTTCGCGCGAACTCGAAAGCAAGGGCATTCCACTTGCGCCGCCAGTCCCCGCCATCGGTGGTGGAATGCTACGGAACTTCACTGATCCGGAAGGCAATATGCTGCAAATCGTGCAAAGGGGATAAGGCTTCCAATGGACATTGCTCAAGTTTTCAAGGACACACTCTACTTTCTGGCAATTCTCAACCCGGCTAGCAAAATCCTGTTCCTGTCCGCCTACCAGCCACCGCTTTCGTTTTCGCAGAACTTCGCATTGAGTTGGCGCTCCAGTATCGCCGCCTTCCTCATCCTTCTCGTGTTCGCCCTGTCGGGAAACTTTGTCCTTCAGGAGGTTTTCCGTATCGACATGTATTCCCTCCGCGTCTGTGGCGGTCTCATCCTGTTTTTCACAGGGTGGCACGCCATCCGCGAAGGACGCTTCACAGATGAACGCACCACCAGCAAGTTCGATGTGACGGAGGTCTCCATCATCCCCCTCGCCGCACCGCTCATCACAGGCCCCGGTACTATCACCATTGCCATCACCATCGCCGGGGAACACGGTCATTTGCACGTTTTCGTAGTAACCCTGGTGGCAGTACTCATCAACTTCCTGCTGATGACCATCACGCCCGTCCTTCACAAAGGACTGCAACGGATGCATCTCATCGGTCCCCTCATTCGCATCACAGGCCTGATTGTCGCCTCCGTCGCCATCCAGATGTTCCTGACGGGACTCGCCGAATGGCTGGCAAACTTGCCACGCTAGCGCGTTGGGCAAATCTCAAGCAGAATCCCGTCGTGCGCAGGCCGCGCGGGGTATTGGCCGCGCGGAGTATTGGCCGCGCGGAGCGCGGCCTGCAGAACCTTTACAAGGCTCTCCGCGCGGCCAGGTGCGTGGTGCGTGGTG
>JAFRLI010000142.1 GCA_017431255.1 Victivallales bacterium | reverse complement strand
GCACTGTTCCTGGAGTTCTTCGGGAAAGCGATAGAAGTCGCGGACATCTATGTGGCGCGCACCGCGATGGCAATCGTCATCGTGCTGGCAATTGAACTCATCTTGAGCGTCATCATCGAGTTCTACCGTCCGAGAATGCCTGGCGAAGAGGAGCGTCCCCTGCCGGAAAGCCGTATTCTGGCGCTGTTCACGGAACCAGGCGGCATCGCCCGCAACGTCGCCGCCTCCCTGGACTACCAGTTCGGATTCGACGTTTCCGAGGCGTGGTTCTACCACTTCCTCGAACGCACCGTGGTTCCGCTGCTGGTCATCATGGCACTGACCTTGTGGCTCCAGACCTGCCTCGTCGTCGTCTCCACCGAAGAAAACGGCATTATGGAGCGATTTGGAAAAGTCGTCTCCATGGAACCACTGCCACCAGGACTCTATTTCAAACTCCCCTCTCCCTTTGAACGCCTCAACCGATTCCCCGTCGAACGCATCCAAAGCATCACCATCAATGGACACGACATCGTGGAAGAGCATGAAGAGGAAGAGGAGGCCAAAGCCGACGAGCATGACGACGGACACGGGCACAACCAGAAGCCTGAAAAGAAGAACAAGGAAGAAGAGGAGCGCGTCGTGCTGTGGTCTACCTCGCATGACGATCACGAGCAACCCTTCATCGTCGCGATGAAACAAGAAGCGCAGCAGGTTGCCAAGGAAGGCGCAGGTGCACCGCCGCTGTCCATTGGTCTGATGGCCGCGCACATCCCGATGTACTACAAGGTGCGTTCAAAAGATTTCTACAATTACTACTACAAGCACAACAATCCAGGGAAGACCCTGCGCAATATCGCCACGCGGGAACTGCTCAGTTTCATGGCGCAGTCGGACTTCACGGAGGTCCTCGGCGGCAGGCGCCACGAGGCGGGCAAGATTCTGCAAAACCGCATCCAGAAGATTGCGGACGAGATGGAACTCGGTGTAGACATCGTATTCGTGTCACTGGCGGGACTGCACCCGCCAGTCAGTGTCGGTTCCGCGTATGACAATGTCGAGGCGGCGCAAGAGACGAAGCATCAGCAGATTCTGCTGGCGAAGGCGTATGCGGCAGGCAGCGCACCTGCAGCGCAGAGCGTGCGCGCCAGCCTCATCAACCAGGCCGAGGCCTACAAGCAGGACCGCATCCGCGTCTCCTCCGCCGAAGCCGAACGCTTCGACAGGCAGTTGAAGGGATACCTCGCCGCCCCGCGCATCTTCAAACTCAACACCTATTTGGACGAATTCCTGACTAGTTCCGCAAATACGCGAAAGTTCATCCTCGCAGGCAATCCGCATGAGGAAGTCTTCAACCTCGACCTCGAAAAGAAAATCAGTTCCAGTCTCCTGGACCTCAACCTGGACGAGGATGAACCGCCCGCCGGCAACGACAATCCCTCCGCCGCGCCCGCGCAATAACCCAACACGGAAACAAAAAAACATTCAGATAAGTTAAGGAGTAGCAAGCATGAGCGAAGAGAAACAGGGACATGGAATCGGGCATCACTGGCCAATCGTTGGTCTTGCCTGCCTGGTCGTGGTGATTTTCCTGGTGGCGATGATGTCCTTCCAGGTGAAAGAGACCGAATATGCGGTCATCAAGACCTTCGGCAAAGCCAAAGTGGACGCCAACGGGCAAATCATCACCTACCCGCCCGGCCTCCATTTCAAGCGTCCGTTCGTGGATTCCGTCTGGCGGTTTGACAAGCGCCTCCAGTGCTACGAACTCACCAAGGGCCACCTGGAGCAACTTACTACGAAGGACCAGTACCAAATCATCGTCTCCACCTACGTTTTCTGGCGCGTGGGCGATCCAGGGAAGTTCCTGAAGCGCCTGAAGTCCGTCGAAGAAGTCGAAGAGAAACTGGACGCAGCGGTTCGTGATTCGCGCAATTCCATCATACCGATGCACAACTTCTCGGAACTGGTCAGCACGGAAACGAGCGACAGCAAGATGGCGGAAATCGAGAATGCGATGTTGAGCGATGTTTCGAAGAAGACGATGGAAGACTTCGGGATTGAGGTCACCAAGATTGGGTTCCGGCAGTTGGGCTTCCCCGAGACCGTCACCACGAAGGTATTTGACCGTATGCGCGCCGAGCGCGAGAACCATTCGCAGCGGCTGCTAGCCGAAGGTTTGTCCGAAGCGCAGAAAATCCGTTCCGAAGCCGACCGCAAGGCCAGCGAAATCCGCTCGCAAGCCGAGGCGGACGCCAAGCGCATCCGCGGCGAAGGCGATGAAATCGCCGCCAAGCACTATGCCGTCTTCCAGAAGAACCCCGACCTCGCCATCTTCCTCCGCAGCCTGGACGCCCTCAAAAACAGCCTCGGCGCACAGGATACCCTCATTCTCGACACTGATACCCCGCCCTTCACCCTCCTGAAGCCCAACGCCGCCACCCTCGGCGCCAAGCCAGCCACGAAATAAGCAGGAGGAGCGCCACTTATGGAAGAACTCAAACCACAAAACCTGCCGAATACAGGCGGTCCGCAACCCGAACAGGTTGACGGCGGCATGCAGTCGCTCATCCGCATGCTGCGCATCTTGTTCCAGGGTCTTCGCGTCCTCATCATCCTCATCTTCGTCTACCTCATCTTCAGCGGAATGTTCCGCGTGGACGAGCAGAACGAGGCCATGCTCTTCCGCTTCGGAAAACTCCAGACCCGCGTCATCGACCCCGAACGCGGCGAAACCCCCATCCTCACCAGCGGACGATGGTACTGGGCATGGCCCTCCCCTGTGGACTGGGTCAAGGTCATTCCCGCGCAAAAGTCCGTCACCATCTCCACGGACATGACGTTCATGCCCTGGGTCAACCCCAATGTCCAAGGCGACGCACCCGCCAACAACTTCCTGCGACCCGGTGCGGACGGATACCTCCTCACGGGAGATTCCAACATCCTCCACGCCCGCTGGGACGTCAACTACCGCGTTGTCAATTCCGAAAAATACTACCTCAACTTCTTTGACGATTCGGACAGCAGCGTCACGCAGAAGGACAAGAAGGAGCGCGGCACCTCCGCCATCATCCGCAATCTGCTGGCGAACGCGGCGCTGGCGGAAGTCGGCACCTGGACGGTTGAAGATTTGCTTCGCACGACCCGTACGCTGCCCGATGGGAAAATTGAGAACATCAAGGACAAAGTGCAGACGAAACTGGCGCAGATGGTGGACGAGGTTGGGCTGGGGATTGAAATCCAGTCTGTGAACCTGGTGGATATCCGTCCGCCGCTGGCGGTGCAGGACGCATTCCGTCGCGTGAACGAGAATTCGGAACTGGGCCGTTCGGAGACGCTGAAGGCCCGGAGTTATGCGGAGAGTTTGGAACTTGCCGCGCAAGGCGAGGCGTCCCGCGTGAAGAACGAGGCGTTGAGTTACAAGACCCGCGTCGTCGAGACCGTGAAAGCGGACGCATCGTACTTTGAAACGGTGCTGGAGCAGTACAACAAGAATCCCGAAACCATGCTGACGACGCTGTACATGGAGACTTTGCGCAACGTGTTCAACCAGGTTCCGAACAAGTTCGTGATTCACAAGGACCAGGACGTGAAGCAGGAACTGCGCATGAAACTCGGTCAGGTTCCGCCTCCCAAGAAGACCCCAGAGCAAATCGCCGCCGAAAAGGCCGCGCAAATCAAATAGCAACCTTTCATACCCCATCACGGATATTTCACCATGCCGGAAGCAGAGAACACCCTAGCACAGCCAACCCTCGCGGAAACCGCAGGCATCCAGGCTGCCCGCAAGAAGGACCCCAAGGCAATGCGTCCCGAGATGATTCGCCTCGGTATCGCGCTCCTGGGCGGCATCCTCGTACTCAACTCCTACCTCTCCAAGGTTCTCTTCAGCGGAACCATCGACCCCACCGCGATGGAATTGAGTGCCTTCCTCGGCGCACTCATGCTCAGCCTTCCCATCTTCTGGGAAGCCGTGCGTGACCTCATCCATGGCAAGGTCCACATGAACGAACTTGTCGGTCTCGCCCTGCTCGCAGCATTTGCCAGCGGCGAATACCGCACCGCGGGCGCAGTCGCCTTCTTCATGCTCATCACCATCACCATCGAAAAACGTACCGCCATCGGCGCTGAAGCCGCCATCGAAGCCGTCGTCCGCCTCACGCCGCGACAAGCCCGCCGCATCAAAAAGGACGGCACTGAAGAGGAAATCGACGCGCTCAACGACCTTCATATCGGCGATATCTGCCGCGTCCGTCCTGGTGAAAACTTCCCGGCGGATGGTAAAATCATCAAGGGAACCAGTACCGTCAACCAGGCCTCCATCACGGGTGAATCCCTGCCGGCGGACAAGGCGGCCGGCTCCGAGGTTTATGCGGGCACGCAGAACCTCACAGGTCTCGTGGACTACGAAGTGACGCGCATCGGCAAGGACACGACGCTCGGAAAAGTCCGCAACCTGATTGCAGACGCGGAGCGCTCGCGCACGCCGATTATGCGAATGATTGACAACTATGTCGGGTACTACACGCCGACCATCCTGATGATTGCGGGTCTGTCCTGGTTCATCACGGAGAACATCGACCGCGTGATTGCGGTTCTGGTGATGTCGGTCCCCGCGGCATTGGTGATTGCGACGCCGTCGGCGGTGATTGCGGCCATTGCGGCCGCCTCGCGTTTGGGCATTCTCATCAAGGACGTCTCGCATATCGAGTTGGCGGCCCGCATTCGCGCCATCATCTTCGATAAGACGGGTACGCTGACCGAGGGAAAACTGGAGGTTGCGAACCTGGTTCCCGTCGAAGGCATCGAACTTTCGGAACTGCTGCAGGTTGCGACCTCGGCGGAACACCACTCGAACCACCCGACCGCCGAAGCGATGAAGAATCTCGCCAAGGACGCAGGTGTCTCCCTCATCACTCCCGACAAATATGAAGAAGTCGCCGGGCGCGGTGTGCGTGCAACGTTCCAAGGGCAGGACTGCCTGGTGGGACGTGCGACCTGGCTGGCCAGCGAAGGCGTGGACGTGTCGTCTGTCAGCGAGAGTCTGTCTGGCGGCGAGAAGCAGGGCATGTCCGTCGTGTGCGTAGCGCGTGGTGGGAAGTTACTGGGCTGGATTGGTTTGCGAGACGCCGTTCGTCCTGTTACGAAAGAGGCGATTTCGATGTTGAACGAGCTTGGCGTGACTCGTTGCTGCATGGTGACGGGTGACAACGAGCGCGTGGCGCAGGCGGTTGCCAGCCAGATTGGCGTCTCGGAAATCAAGGCAGGGTGCCTGCCCGAAGAGAAAGAGGCGTATGTTCGCGAATTGAAATCGGAAGGTCTTCTGGTAGCGGTGGTTGGCGATGGTGTGAATGACGCGCCGGCACTGGCAGCGGGCGATATCGGTATTGCGATGGGTGCATTCGGCAGTGACATTGCCGTGCAGTCCGCAACCATCGCACTGATGAACAACGATTTGCGGCGCATCCCGTTCCTGATTGGGCTGGCTCGCAAGACGCGCGTTCTGATGAACCAGAACCTAGCCATCGGACTGGGGTTCATCATCGTCGGCGTCTACCTGGCACTGCTAGGTCACATCACGCCGGTAGGCGCGGCATTGCTGCACTCCATCAGTTCGCTGTTCGTGATTTTCAACAGTGCGCGCCTGGTGCGTTCTGGCGAATCCATGCAGAATACAGAACCAACTAACAAATAACATGATAGGGACACGACACTATGGCTGAAGAGAATGCAAACGTGGTTGTGGAGGCGAAAGGGCTGACGAAGGTCTTCCGCGATTTCTGGGGACGTCCCAAGGCGAATGCCGTCAACGGCATTGATTTCCAGGTGCATCAAGGCGAGGTGTTCGGTCTCCTGGGCCCCAACGGTTCCGGCAAGTCCACCACCATCAAGATGATTCTTGGACTGCTCTATCCGACCCGCGGCTCGCTGAGCGTCTTCGGGAAGGACCCGCAGGACGTCGAAACCAAAAACCGCATCGGGTATCTTCCCGAGGAGACCTATCTTTACAAGTACCTGACCGCCTTTGAGACGCTGGACTTCTTCGGAGCATTGTTCGGGCAGGAGGTAAGCGTCCGCAAGGAGCGTGCCCGTCAGTTGCTGGAGATGGTTGGTCTGGCACACGCCTTCAACCGTCCCGTCGGCGAGTTTTCGAAAGGCATGGCGCGTCGTATCGGTTTGGCGCAAGCGCTGGTCAACGACCCGGATTTGGTGATTTTGGACGAGCCGACGTCGGGTCTCGACCCGATTGGCTGCCGCGAAGTCAAGGATGTCATCCGTCTGCTTGCGTCTCGTGGCAAGACCATCATTCTCTGCTCGCACTTGCTGGCGGATGTGCAGGATGTCTGCGACAACCTCGTGGTGCTCTACGGCGGCCAGATTCGCGCCAGCGGCAACCTGAGTGAAATCCTCAAGGAAGAGGACCGCACCCGCGTTGTCACACCAACCCTTTCCGAGCAGACTGTCAAGGAACTCCGCGAATGGCTCGCCGCCAAAGGAATCAAACAGGACGTCTCCATCGACCACCCCGTGATGGACCTGGAGGACTTCTTCCTGGATGTCGTCAACAAGGCCCGCAATCAGAATGCCTCCACGGCTGGTGCACACGCTGGCGGACAGGTTCCCGAATACCTCGAAAACAAGTCTGGCAAGACCATTCTGGAAACCCTCACCTACCACGAGGAACCCAAGAAGGCAGAAGCGCCCATCGAGCCCGAACAGCCCAAGGTGGACGAGGAGAAACTGAAGAAACTCGCAGACGCACAGCCCAAGGCGGAGGATCCCATCGCGCCCATCATCGAAAAAACCGAGGAAGAGGCTGCTAAACTCAAGGCCGCCAACGACAAACTGGCTGGGAAATTCGGCCCCAAATAGTTTTTAAGTGGTTAGTGGTTAGTGGTTAGTGGTTAGTGGTTAGTGGTTAGTGGTTAGTGGTTAGTGGTTAGTTTAGACTCTTAGGGGCGCTACTCGTAGGCACTCTTAGGGGCGCTACTCGTAAGCACTCTTAGGGGCACTACTCGTAGGCACTCTTAGGGGCGCTACTCGTAGGCACTCTTAGGGGCGCTACTCGTAGGCACTCTTAGGGGCGCTACTCATAGGCACTCTTAGGGGCGCTACT
>JAFRLI010000141.1 GCA_017431255.1 Victivallales bacterium | reverse complement strand
GAATACACAGAAGGCAATCCGCCGCTTGCGGCGGCTTGCACTTTGTAGTGTGTTTTATATCAAGTGTGTGGCCGCGCGTAGCACGGACAAACAGGTCTGTGTATTCTGTGTGTTCTGTGGACTTCAAAAGAGTTTTGCAATTATCTCAAGAGGAAATTGCAAAACTACCGCCCAACCGCCGCAAGCGATGACGAAGAGCGAAAGCGAAGCGTGGTGACCACACCGAGTTTGAGCGATGAAGCCATCGCGCTACGCCGTGAAGGCGGTTGGGATGAGAGTTTTGCAATTTCTTCAAATATACAGCGACTTTCCCTTTTCTGCAACCTTGCTCCCCAAGACTTCTTCCTCATCGCCAGAGCAGAATGAAAACGGTGCGCCTCCCCGCCACCCACGTCCCTTGCCGTACGCACCGTGAGAAAGCGGAAAGTGGACGGGAATCATACACAAAGACGGTGTAATGATGTTCCCCTTCATGTCGTTCTCGCAAGATGGATGCACTATAACGAAATCTATGCCGGACCGTAAAGACGGCATACCGCGCACGGGGTGGATACGAAAGGGTGCCCGGATGTGGGAAGTCCCTCCAGGACGGCATAACGCGCGCGGGGTGGATACAAGCGGCGGATTGCCTTCTGTGTATTCTGTGTATTCTGTGGACTCAAAAAGGAGTTTTGCAATTCCCTCTCACAAGAAAACTCACAATATAGATTTGATTTCAAGAATACCGGGCAATATTTTATAGAGGGCATTGCAAAACACTCTTTTCAACCGTCTTTACGGCGCAGCGCGATGACAGTTGGGATGGGAGTTTGGAATTCCCTCTGTAGGAATGGGGCGATTTTGGGAAAACTAGGCGAGTGTTATGGAACGTAGTGGATCGACACCAAGAATCATCTGACGCTCTTCACCACCGACAAATGAGAAAGATTCATGTTTCCGAAGATTTCTTGACAAAAAAACATAGATGACCAGGAGAACGAAGATGAACGGAAGAAGTCTTAGGTGTGTCGTCAAAACGTTGTTTCTTCTGGTGTTGAGTATGGGGCGGCTTGTGCCAGCGGCGGAAATCTGGCATTTTCTTCCGAACTTCCAGCAGGACATCAAGGGGGGGGAACGTGCCCTCACGCCTGAGCGTCTGCCCCCTGAAGCCGAAGCCCTTTTGCTTCCGGACAGTCCCCTGACCGAGGCGGAGAAGCAGCAACTCCATTGGCATCCCGTTCAGTTCCCTCACCGTGACTTTGTCAGCCTAATGCCAAATCCCCGCGTCTACGGCTGGTACCTATGCGCGTTTGACCTTCCTGCCATCTTCAACGGAATGGATGTCATCGCAGATTTGGGAATCATTGACGACGCAGACGAGACCTTTGCCAACGGGGTGCGCCTCGGAGGTCTGGGAAAGATGGGTTCTCCCCAAGGTTCTGCCTGGCGCAAGGACAGGCTCTATCGGATTCCTGCCGGCAACCTCACAGATGGTACGAATCATCTAGCGGTGCACGTCTGGAGCCTCTGGGGAAGCGGCGGCATGCTCAGTTGCCCTGTCCTGAAGGCCACGCCACTGGCGGAAAATGCCCAATGGGAACTTGCCTTCGCTTCGGAGTCCGCTGCCCCCCCGGATGGTCTGAACACGGCCACAACGCTGGAGCAGGCAATGGCGTTGTTTCCTCCTGAGGCAAACCTCCGCTGGGATAAAGTGCCGCTCCCCTGGAAAGACTATGCAACCTGGAAAAAGGACGTTCACTACGCCATCTTCCGCTCCCCCCTGGTTTTCCCTGCCTCGTGGAGGGCCTCCCTGTCCAGGCAACCTCTGATGCTGGATCTGGGACCGGTGTTCGATGTCGCCGCCGTCTTCCTGAATGGGAAGCGTCTGGGGTTGGTCGGACGTTTCCCAGAGGACGGCTGTCCTGCCTTCACGGAAGCGGCCTCCCGTGCCCGTATCCTTGTGCAAAGAAATGCATGGGCAAAGGACGGGCACAATGAACTGACGGTGCTCGTCTATCGAGAGCGAGGAATCGGCGGTCTGCCGGGCATTCCGGGAATCCTCCTCGCGCCGCCCTCCGAGGAGAAGAACATGACCATAAGGCAAATGACCGACCGGTTCGAAGTGCTGCTTCAGGCGGAAGAGTACCGCGCGGCGCAAAAGTTCCTGAACAAGGTCCAGGCCAAGGACGAGTCGGAACGCGCCTGGCTCCTGTCCCATCAGGTCCATCTTGCCTACTTGAAATGGCGAGACGGACATCAGAAGGACTTCCGCCTGCTGAAGGATATTCTCAACCCCATGGAAAAACTGCTCGCGCACCCGATGAAACATGCTCCCAAGCAGTCGGCGATGCAGGCGTTCTGCCATGTCCTCCGCTGGGCCGAGGCACAGACAAAGTACGACCGCCTCCCTGTCATACGCAAGTATTTCCCCCAGTTCACCCAATATGCCAACACGATGCCCTCCGACCGCCAGACCCTCGGCGACTGGCCGCTCCTCTACGGGGACAAGGCATATATCCTGGCCGCATACGGAAAAATCGCAGACTGGAGCAGATTCCAGGACCCCACCCCCGACTGCCAGGTCACAACTGGCGTCGAGGGACGCGGCATCTGCTTCTGGCAGCCACAGTCGGGAAGGCAGGTGGAAAACCGGAATGCTCTCGTGGAACCCTGGGATAACAATCCACAGTCCTGGACCGACACCAAATGGATCGGGACTTTCGCCCCAAAAGGACGCCTCTTTCCTGGCGAAAAGATGCGACGCGTCTCCTGGTGGGACGACAACGGCGAGATGCATCCATTTGACGACGAGGGGCCTGACATCCTCATCCGTTTCAACCGTATCATCTTTGACAATCGAATCCTTTCCCTGTATTTCTATGACTTCGACTGGCGGAAAACCCTCCATCCACGCCAGCAGTCCATCCTGCTGACCGACAAGTTGGGACGGTTCTGGAATGCCCGCTGGATCGGCAAGCCCGATTTCGGCGTCTATGAACGGTTCGCCTTTCCGAAGGCCGCATCCCCTGTTGTCCGGATTCTGAAGCACCGCAGCCCCTGTGCCACCGTGGCGGGCCTTTTCCTGGATCGTCTTATCCCCAACACAAACCCCTATGTGACCTTGGAAGATTTCAACACCCCGGCAAAATCCCCGTATTTTCTGGCCGTGCACGCGGAAGGTGGCGGTTCCCCCTACGACACCATTGCAATATTCCAGGCCGCCCTGATGAGTTTGACGACATGGCAGGACTTTATTCAATTGATGCAGTTCCTCTCGCGCCACGAGGGAATCCATCCCGTCTGGCAGTATCTGATGCTCCATCGAATGAAAGCCCTGCTCGAGGAAATGCCGCCTGCGGAACGCCAGGAGGCCATCCGCAAAGCACATCTGGCCTGCCCGCGATTCCTCCGAATGCCAATCCACGAAATCCTGGACAACATGCTCCGGGAATCCACCGCCCACCCCGAAGCCCAATAACCTAACGATGAACGCAAGACAGAAACGCATACATCCCCCCAAGGCATTCCGCCTCGTTTCCCTGCTGTGCCTGCTGTCCTGCCGCATTCTGGCCGTCACCTTCACGAGTTCCATCCCCCCTTCTTTGCAAAAACGAGCCTTCCCCTATGGCGAGGGATTTGGCGTGGCGATTCCGTTGGGTGACTTTGACGGCAGCGACCTCCCCAATCGCGAATACCTCTCCGTGCCCCTCACCACAGAATACCACTGGTCTGTCGCGGGTCTGCGGAGTGGCAACGGGACGTCCGTCGGCTTCCCGGGACTTGACGAGGGGGAAAATGCGGAAGACGTCCCGGCACCAGGCGTCTATGCCGTCTCCTTCACGGGAACAGGCACGTACCACATCTCCTGGTTCCAGAACTGGGACTGGCATTACCAAGGCCCCTTCACGGTTCCCCTGACCGCAAAGCCTGGCGGGACGCTCTCCACGACCGTGCGCGTCGTCGCCGTCGCCTCCCTGACCTGCGAAGGGGTCACTTCCACGAGTTACGCCATTGGCGACAACGAGACGCTCATCCTCCCCGTCGGCCATGGAAACGGCACCGTCACCATAACCGCCACCCCCACTCCCATTGGCGTGTGGCCAGAGAACGCCCTGAGTTGGTCAGGGGTCCCATCCAGCAATGGTTCGACCGCCACGGTCTCCACTACTTCCCCGGGGACTCATCTGGTGACAGCCTCCTGCGGCTATTCGTCTGTTTCCCTGCGCGTAATCGTCGTAGAGGTCTCCTCCCTCCGCGTCGGCAACGTGGGAAACGAGGGAAGCACGGTTACCTTCTGGAACGATGCCCCCAACGGCGCTTACGGCAACCAGCCGGAATACATTCCCGGCGCCATTACTCCCACAGCCGCCAGTTCCGATCGAACATCATCGACGAATGGAAATACTGGGAGGCAATCATTGCAATTTGCAATGGGAACTAGAAAGAATGCTTGTGTTGTGACAGTGGCTTGCAAATCAACGAAACACGGAGAGAAAAATGAAAGAACAACGACAATGGCAAGTTTTCCGAGCCTGGCTGCAATTGGCGGGGCTTTTACTGGTCTGCTTGGCGGCGAACGGATGCGCGGGCGGGCTTCTGGATGGCTATCTCGGGCAGACGCGAGTGGTGTTCTATGGCCTGTTGAAGGACCAGCACGGAAAGCCTGTGGAGGGTGCAGCCGTGACATACGAGATAGAATCCTTTTCCCTGCCGTTCCCCGGCTACCGATCGGGGCGCGTGAAGACGGGGAAGGACGGCAGGTTCACCATCAGGGACGGACGCGGTTCCCGTATGGACATCACGGACATCCGGCTCAAGGGGTATGAGTTCCCCCAATTGGAGTACACGCAGATATATGAATACAGGGCAGACTACACGGAATGCTTCAAGCCCGACAAGGAGCATCCGGAGGTGTTCACCGTTCGCCGCAAGGAGCCGGAGGCGGTCTTCCTGTACAGTCCGTCGCGAGTTCTTGCAGAATTGCCCGCCCAGGAGACGGGGGAGCGATGGCGTGGAGTGGATTTGCGCAGCGGGGACTGTTGGGAACCTCGTTTTAGGAAGAATTCTCAATTCTTCTTCGACCTGGAGATCACCTGGGAGCACGATGCGGTGAGGAAGGAGTGGACGGTGCACGTGAAGGCGAACGGGGAGAACGCGGGCTTCCAGTTGCGGGACGAGAAGCTTTATGTCGCCCCCGAGGACGGCTACGTGAAGGAGCAAACCTTCACCTTTGGATATTCGAAGGAGCTTCCCGTCAAGCACGTCTACCTGAGGCTTCGGGACCCG
>JAFRLI010000140.1 GCA_017431255.1 Victivallales bacterium | reverse complement strand
TCAGCAGCTGATGCCAGCAGCTGAAATGCTTCACATAGGCATCACCACGATACTTTTCGACCAGTCGCCTGAACTTGAAGTAGTCAAGAAACTCCACAACTTGCGCAAACACGTATTTGTCCTTGTTCATTGCAGCCTCCGATGTATGGCCACAAAGATACACGTTCAAATCGTTGCGCACAAAAAAGCCAGCTTAACTCTTTGGTTTTACGTTGATTCTAATAAGTCAACTCAAAGTTTTATGGGACACTAGTGTAGTCGCTAAATGACAATGTCAAGGTATTACCACTTTGAACGCTTAATACCGGTCCTTGCGGGGTAGAACATGAAAAATTCTCGCCAGTCCTAATTGCAAAACGAGTGTCACAAACGGTTTCGCGTCACTCCTCGATGGCTTCAACGCGTGCCTTCCGCGTGTGTGCCTGCACGCTTCGCCATCGCCCTCAAGCTTTGTCCTCCTAGGCGGTGCCTTGCTGCCTGAATGGGGTAGTTTTGCAATTGCCTCCTAAGGTAGGCTAATAATCCAGAATTGCCTTGTATTCCGTCTTGTGCTTCTCCCACCATCTGCGGCAGTCGTCAACGGATTTCAGCTCATTGCAATCGCTTAAGTACACGAACATCGGCAGAAGACTCTCGTCGCCACCCACCATCTTTTCCAGGATGTTGGGAAGGATGATGATGCCCATATTCTGAAGCAACTCGAATCTGTGTGCCATTGTCTCTACATTTCCCTCCTTTCTTGCTTCCAAATATTCCTGGTATTTTTTTAGTGAAAATTTCAGGCGTGTGTTTCCTTCCCATATCCCACCATAACTCATATTCATATACAAACTCATCTTCCCTGCCTTGTTTTCTAAAAAATAACAGCGATGGATATTTGATATCATAATCAGTCAGAAGAAGTCTATTCTCTTCTTTGAGAAACTTTCTTTCAAATCTAATCTTTAATATTTCTGAAAAAAGGCTTATATATAAACGGTATTCTTCCTGGGACCTCTTTTCTTTGATGTGCTTTATAAGAAAGGGAATCAACTTTGCGGATTTGGCAACAAGAGCATCATATGATTTCGTTCTTTCATTTGGCCCACGCGATGACATTGTTAAGGAAGACTTCCATTCCTGCAAAGCAGTCGCCCTTTCCTCCGACCAACGCTGGAATAAAAGCTCGTATTCCTTTTCATCATCCTGCGCAAGACAAAGTTGACAGATGATGAGAACAGTAAAATAAATAAAAAGTCTTTTCATCATAATTGTTTACTCCTGTATCTTTTTATATCCATGGGGATTTTCTCTTTCCAACAGTCTCTGCTTCAGTATGCTGACTTGTGGAGACACATGTTCTTTGTAATATGCTTCACATTCAGAGTCTGACATGCGCGAACGATTATCCAGAAAATATCGATTGTTGATTTTCATATATTCCAAAGCAAAAATGTACTTCTTTATTTCGTTATGGGATTTTGCCTTATTGGAATCGGATATTAATTTGTCAATGATTTTGGGAGTCTTCATTACACTCAGCAGTCTGGCAGCATTCTCCGATACAGAAATCTCCGGCTCTGTGACATTTTTCAGAAGAGCAGGAACTGAAAGATGCCAGAGACGTTGAATCTGCATGAAACTCTCCTCAAAATCGCCCTTTATGTTCACAAGATATCTTTCTGTGGCCATTGCAATCATCTCTTGTCCTGTTTTTGAAGGCACCGCCCGCGACAATCCAAACCTTGCCCAAAGCTCATTGGCAGCCTTGCGCTGCTCAATTTGGGTGCCGTCTCTGAGCTTCACAAGGATATACTTCACGTCCGTTTGCAAATAATCCTCACCAATCTCCTCGGGACAAATGAGCGTCTTCCTCTTCCCGACTTTCGGTGATGGCTTTGGAAGTATCTTCTCCGGTTTATGGTGATATTGCTTTCGAGAAAGTTCATCTGTATAATTTTTCTCGGCAAAAAGGTCAACAAAAGGTTTTGGCACATCATTCGAGGAAGTAGAAATCTTGTCTTCTTCGGTCTTTGAAACTGCCCCGTTATTGATTCTGTCCCTTGAAGTGCCAGTTATATATTTTAACAACACAACTAGCAATATGACAACTATCAACGCAATTATCAATGTAAGAATCTTCTTCATAATTCTCCATCTCTTTTCAAATTCCAGACTTGTATGCCATTAACATTCGACAAACAAATTTATATAGTCTATTGAGATTTTCGTTCTCCGAATGATGTGATTTATACTCAAATGGATTTACCATTATGACATCTTTTGCGCAATTATGGTACTGCATTAACATATACATAGCCAAGAGTTTTTCGGTTTCGCTTGAAGCATTATCTTTAAGCAGGTTTAGTAATTCCTCTTTTTGCGTTGGATTCCTTGATGCTGTGCTTAAATAATAGTAGGAAATATGATTTCTGAAAAAACATGTTATGTCTCTGTCCGATGCAATAGTTTCGGTATGCAAAAAATCATTTGACAGTTCTTTAATGGTTTTTCTGATTCCATTACGCTTTATGTGTATGTCGAACCTCAATTTCTTTATTGCTGGCAACACTTGAGAGGTGCAGTCACGAGTGCGTCTATTAAACTCCTCGTCTGTAAAAACATGCGGAGAGAATCGCGTCAATGCATCAAGGAAAGAAAGAATATACTTTTCCTTGCACTCCTTGTCTTTAACTTCGCCTATCGTTTTAAATATCTTTTCAATTTCTGATTTATCAGGTGATAGGCAAGATATGGTTCTGAGTATATAAATAGGAAAATCAAGAATAATCTCATAAGTCTTTGTTTCTGAACTTTTAGAAATTTCTTTTCGTTTTTCTGATATTTGCAGCTCGATTACTCTTTCATTGCTTAGATATTTCTTTAAAAGATTACTTAGTTCGTTTTTTACTCTGTATTTTTGGGTATCTTCTTTTAAATTTTTTTGAGAAATGAATGTTAAAAATTCTTGAGCAATGCCTATGCTATCAGAAATTTCAATTGCACTGTTGCTTGAATTCAGAATATGAAAAATATCTAGTTTTTCTGCTATGGTATTCCAGTCATCATCTATGCTATATTTTTCCAGGGTGCTGGAATAATAAAAATATCCCATTGGATCAATTGGTCCACTGGCCAACAGTTCCAAAGAAATGCAAATAATGTAAACTAAGAAACTGTGCGAAAACAAGTTGTGAGAGTAGATTGTTGCGATTTTGAATGCTGTTTTGACGCAATTGCAAGGCGTGTAATCAACTACACAACGAGCAATTTCGTCAAAAATGCGCCAAAAGCGCACAATCTGTACGGATTGTTTTGGCACATTTCCTAAAAGCAATGCGGCAAACTTTTTACTCATATTATATCAATCCTCTTCACTCCGTATTTTGGGGGAATGTACACACTCTATCACAGCAGACGGAGGTCCGCGCAGTTTCCGGGCTTCCATGGGTTCCGCCTGTCATTGGTGCCGAAGCCTTTCATTTCTGTCTTCCTTCGTGTTTGGGGATGACTGGGGATTCTTCCTGAACAGGTGAGGGAAAACTCAAAAAACAGAAAACGCGTCAGAGGGGGCATTTATGAAATATATCATAGGTTCCGAAGATAACAACTCCAACGAAGTTTTTTCGCGTTTTTCTTTCGCGTCTCGTCCTAGCCGAGGAATCCATTGCCGCACCGCAAGTTTACCCGCATGTCCCGGTGGAACGCCGGGAAAAGCCAGTGTATTCTGCGCTGGGAAAAAGTGCCAGTTGGCAATTCAACGCCGGATCACTCTTCTGCCATATGCAGGAAAATGCCCGTGAACGGAATTCTCGAACGGAAGTCGCAGTGCTCCGCGAGGGCGGCCAGCGCCCGGCGCCGTCCGTCGTCGGGATTCTCCCCCTTCAGTTCCGCAAGTCGTCCCGCCGCGAGCACCAGCCAGACGGGGCGCGCGCCGTGCGAGGCTGCCAGCCGCCGCGCCAGCCAGAGCACGCTGTCGAAGTCCTCCGTCTTGGAGAGAAGCCGCCTGTATTCCGCAACCGACGACGGCAGGGAGTGCGTCCGTTCCGCCTCGGCCGCCAGCGCAAGCGCCTCCCGAACCTCCGGCGCGACCGGATGTCCGGCGGACGCGTCCTGTTCTTCTTCATCCAAAATCGTTCCGGGCGCGTCGATGAACACTCCGGAAAGCGCCACGCAGGCGCCTCTGTGCTTGATGACCTTGAAGCGCACCTTCGTCTCCTCCAGGAAGACAAAGCGCTCGTAGACGCCCGAATCCGACTTGCCGGACCAGCACGCGTCCAGAAACTCGCCCGCTTCGTCGAACAGAAGGATGGACTGCTGCCTTGGGTGGAGCGTCCGTCTCCAGTCGAAGTCGCCGAGATGAAGCGAAAGCATCTGGCCGGCTTCGACGGGACGCCCGAGCATCGTGGTCAGGTCGGGTCCCGCGTCGTCGAACGGGTGCATCTCCCCGTGGTCGTCCCACCAAGCCGCGCGCCTCATCTCGACGCCTGGGAAGAGCCTGCCGCTGCGCCAATACTCCAGTGGCCACCGCGCACCCTCCCACTCGACAGGACGCTGGGAGGCGGGCAGCACGTGCGCGTCCGCGTCCGCCACAAGCGCGGCCATACGCGGCTGCCAGCGCCTCGCGATGTCGTCGGAGGCGTCGGTCGCCACCTTGTACAGCTTCTGGTCGCCAAGCGGATGCACGAGTTCCGAGAGTTTCCCGTAGGCTGGCAGGATGGTCTGCGCGCCTCCGTAGAAAAGCGGCCAGTCCCCCCGCGTCGCGCGGTCAGGCGGGAGCATCCTGCAGACCTTCCCGAACTTGGGGAAGCGATGTCGAACCCGCTCCATGGCGTCCGCATTCCGCTCCGCGAAGCGCAGCACGGCGCAGAACGCCTGCATCGCGGCCTGCGTCGGCGATTCCCCGGGATGTTTCCCAAGCAGTTCCGTCATCGGCGCGAGAACGCCGTCCAGGGACGAGGCGTCGCGCCGGCCCCCGTCCAGCCATCGCAGGAAGGCGAGGTGCGCCGTCTCGGACAAAAGCAGACGATTCCCGCCATCCTCCCGCGTCGCTGCCGCGAGCAGCGCCTCCGCCTGTTGTGTCATTCCCGACTGCAGAAGGATATTGCAACGGTCTTGGAGGTCTGTGGATGCGCCATCTTCGTCTGCCAGAGGATTGCATAGCAGGATTCCGGGCGCTCCGGGCAGACCGCCCACGCCCTGCTCCCGGTAGACCACCGCCGCCAGCTCGTTTTTCCCGTCTGCCGCCCAGGCGTCAGGAGGGACGAGGAAGCGCGCCTTCTGCCCCGCCTCCGTGAATGCCTCCTGGCCGTCCTCGGGAAAGCGTCCGACGATTCCCAGGCGGTGTCCGTTGAGATAGAACGCCGCGACGTCGAACACGGGACCGCAGTCGACGACCACGGGCGCGTCGAAGAGACGAGGCGCTTCGCCGTCCGTCAGCGCGAACTCCGTCCGGAAGGCCGCAAAGTGCCGCCCCTCCTTCCAGTCCGCGTAGCCTTTCCATGGCAGCCTGCCGCGCCGCCACGGAAGCGCGCCACCTTCCGCAAGCAGCGCGAACGCCTTGTCGGCAGTCTCCGCCGCGTTGAGGCCGGAAATGCTCTCCCCCGCCGCGAACGCGACCTCCCAATGCCCGTCCGGAGGCGCAAGCGCGGCCTTCAGGACCGGCGGTCCGACGATTCCCCCAAGCCCCCATCTGCTCCAGACGCGAACCGCCATGTAGTTGCCCGACGGCGAAAGCGTCCCCGACGGCACGCGGTAGAGCCGGTCCACGCGCCAGGCCGAGCCGTCGGGAATCCGCCCCTTGCCGCCGACCTTCGTCCCGTTGACGAACGTCTCGTCCGAATCGTCGATGATGCCCAGGTCCAGAAGAACGTCCATTCCCGAAAGCCAGGCTGGCACGTCGAACTCGCACCCGTACCACCCGTAGACCCGCCTTCCGGGCATCAGCCTCACGAACTCCCTGTGCGGAAACTCGATGGTATGCCAGCGCACTTTCCGCCTCTGCGCCTCATCCAGCCCCCCGTCCGGCCACAGAAGCCGCCCCGCCTCCGCAGGCAGCGCCTCGTGAAAATGACCTCCAGGCACGGAATGCCTCTCTACCCCCTTCACGTCTTTCCCGAAGCACGGCAGAAATCGCCACGTCTCTCTGGCGCAAATCAAGGGCGTGGACAAGGCGAGCAGCACGACGGCAAGACGGATGAGACCCGACACACTCGTCTTGAAAGGTCTATGCCCAAAATCAAATGAAGAAGATTGACAAATCATAATCAATAGAATGAAGCACATAATAATGGAGCAAAAACACGATTTTGGAGTGCAAAAAAACACTCCAGAATCACATTGCAACCAAAATTGCAACCAAAAGGGATGAATCCGCTGTCACTTCCTGGCGGCAACTATTTCTCTTCAAGGTGAAAACTTGGCACTACAAGCATTTCCTTGTGTGGCGCACTAGGAACACTCATGCCTAGTTTAACTGCACACCATTGCTCAATCCTGTCCAAATCATGGGCGGTGAAAAAATCGTACTTGTTCTTTACAGGAAACTCTTCAACAAACTGATTCATGATGCACAATGCTTTTGCATGGCAATTTCTTTGAGGAATCCTGCTTCCGTCAGCTAAAGTAATATAATCTTCCGTCCGGAGCCCCTTTACAAGAAATCGCTTGATTTTGTCAGAACGGGCAAATGCCAAAGCATCGAGCAATGCGGAAAGGCGCATATCCCCAGGCTCGACAATAGACTCCGCATTCGCTATCAATTCGTCCGTTGCTCTTTTGTCGCCGAATCTTGCCAGAATGGCACTGATTCCATACGTTCCCATCGTGCTTTCTATCTTGTGCGAACGCGCCAGGTTGACTACTGTTTCCGACTGGCAGGAAGGCAAGGAGGCATAGAGAAAGAGAATCTCCCAATTCTTGTGGGTTTTATATGCGTTGAGTATAGAGGAATGATGGCGGTCAATGAGTTCAGGAGGCACAACTTCCCGCAAGCGTCTAGCTGCTTCTGAACGCACTTGGCTTGAAGTATCCCCTTGCATCAACGAAACCATTAGGGAAACAAAAGCATCGACTTTCCCAGCATCTTGTCGGTTCGCTTTTGACTGATAATACAATTTTGCCGCAAAACAAACAACTTTCATTCGATATTCTGCTGATTGCAAAGAATCAATACGCTCCAGAAAAGCAATGGCGTCCTCTAGCCCATTTATGTAATCCTGAAACATCAAAGGCGGATTCAATCCTTTATTCAGAAGTTTCATTGTCTCAGCCACCTTTTCCAGCTGTGCATGGACAACGTTTGAAATAAGGCAAACCAGGCAAAAAAAACAATTGCGGTAAAAGGTTTTCATCAGTCAAGCCTCTTTTCAGTCAATGTTAATCTGTAGTTCTATAAATGGCATCCCATTGTGATTGAAACTTCTTGGGGGTATAAGATGTTCCACTTCCTGTCTGCACCCATTCCACTTTAAAATACCCTACAAAATATTTCGTTGTGTTGCTCATATAGTACATGATATTGGCTGTGTTTTTACTGTTTGGACCAACATCTCTAATATCTAACTTGTGGAGCATTTCATGGGCAACTGTTCTTTTCTTGCTAGTTTGAGGGTAACCGCGCCAGTATTGATTCCTTCAACATAAAGCGTACTCGGAACTGTATCTGTCCCAAGTATCCATGTCTTTGGCAGGGTAACTTTGTTGGAGGCCCCACCTTTTGCTGGATTCTTCCATACCTGGATGCACGAATCGCCATCTGTTGCGCTAAGTATAATCTTTCCAACAGAGAGCGTTGAAGGGGCAAATGAAAGATTCATCGTTTGCAAATCATTCTCGTTAGTTACAACCGCATTATTTTCTGTCAGATCTTCCTTATCATTCATATTGTCATCATCGTGGTTCAGATAAACAAGTTTTCCTGGTGCGTTAACTTCCAGCAAATCGTCGCTATCGTTAATTGTACCATCATTATTGGAATCAACATCCAAGTCGACATTAACGACAATCACTGTTGTCACCTTTCGGGACATTCCGCAACTGCAGGTTATTGTATATTTTCCTGTTCTGGTCCTGTCGATGTTCCTGGCTAACCTTCCGTTTCCATTTCCGCCGGTCAGTGTCCATTCATCGGGAAGGTCTGCCTCCTGGATTGCCCTATCGGGTGTCGCCACTACAGTAAGGGTGGCATTGGCGGTCACTGGAACGAGGAAGGTCTTTGTCCACGTATGGCCGTCCCCGTCGTCCACCTCCGTCGCCGCGTTCCCGGAAGGAAGCAGGCTCAGCACTCGGAGGTCATCTGGATTCCTGCCGTCATCCTTCCAATTCACGGGATTTTGCCCCATAGCCGATTCCGAAGGCGTGAACATCAGTGCCGTCAGGCAGAAGACAGCCGTGAAAGCGAAGCGGTCCCATCCATGTCCTGAAATAGTCCTTTCCATGTCATTCTTCTCCGATGCCATTATCGGTCCCTGTTTCCGGCGTCCTGCTCCGTCCCTTCTGCGGGTGGGGCGCGAATTTCATTTTTCCCATTTCATCAACGCGCTGCAGAGCACGCCGTGCGACCTTCTTCGCGTCTGACGGCGCCTTGTCGTCTTCCGCGCATCTGCCGTAGCATTCCCGCGCCTCGGGGAAGCGCCTGCACTTTTCGTGGCATAAGGCCTTGCAATTAAGCGCTTCCCAGTATTCCTTCCGTTTCCCGTCCGGATCAAGACGGAAGGCCGCGTCGCAAACGAAAATGGATGCGTCGAACTCCTCCCGTCTGCACAGGTCCTTTGCCAGCAGAACATACTTTGCAAGGAGGCAGCGCGTTTTCCCGTCGGGGTGCATATCCGCGGGAAGATCCGCTTCCAGCCTTGCCAGAACGGGAGCAAGGAGTGCACCATAGTCGACCATGCCGCCGTCCCTGGTCCGAATGGCCTTTGCCGCCAGATACAACTGCGCATACAGCCCTTCGGCCTTTGCGGTGTGTGCGCCGAACACCTTCTCCACGTACTCGGGGGCGGTGTGGACATATATGCTGGCGACCTCGATGATGGAACGATGCCTGCCCAGTGCCTCCTTTGCAAAACGCGCCATGATGTCTTCCGCGTATGGCAACGCCTTCTCAGGTCCGTCCAGAACGCTGGTGATGCACATGACAGGATAGGCGGCGTCAAACGTTTCAAGCCCCGCCGCCACGCTATCGTCGCGGCGCTTCGCGAGGGCGCTTTCGCTATGGACGGCCCTGTATTCTTCGGTAAGCATGGTCGCCTCCTCTAGGCTGGACGGCAGCGGAAGAGCATTGAGATACGACTTGAGCGCGCGCTGTTCCAGTTCCCCGGTCATCCAGTCCGTGCGCGGAGAAAGAAGCCATCTTGCGATGGCGGAGGATATTGCCGTCTGCAGCCGTTTGTCCGCCGCGTCATCTCCTGCAAGCGCATAAGCGTCAAGCAGCGCGGAAAGCGCGCTGCGTTTCGTTTCCGCCAGATCGGCTTTCCTGTCCCATCTTGCGGCGTTCATGACCAACGACTTGTGGCATGCTGCAATCATGTACTTGACAGCCGCCTTTTCGGATGGGGATTTCTTATCAAGGGCCTCTTCCAGCCGTTTTCTTACCAGTTCCGCGTCCTGCCAGGAGGAAAGGAAGTGCAGGCGGGCTGGGACGCCGCGGTAGTGCTTCAGCGGCTCCTCCGCCAGTTTTCGCGAATATGCCTCGACGTCCGTTTCCGCTGGCCTGTGCGTCGATGAAACCTGGGCGCGAAGCAGGCAGGACTGCATGGCGAAGGCAAGCAAAAACAACGTGGGCAATGCTTTCAAGGCATCCTCCGTCATTCGGTGTACACGTCATCGTCATATACGGCGAACATATATGTCTCCACTTCCAGGCTTGTCTCGACGCATGTGCTGTCGTCATAATCGTAAAAGCCATAGACGGTCTCCGTGTCCGTGTACTGCCCGGGACGCGTTTCGGTTGTGTCGTCGAAATCCATGATGTCGGAGAGCCTGAGATTGTACCTCAGCAGCGGGTCTTCCCCTATGGATACGCCTGTTTCGTCTTCACCGTAGTCGATGTACTCGAAATTTTCCCAGTCATATTGCCAGTATCTGACTGTAATCGACTTGACGTAGAAATGAATGCCGTGCCCGTCGATTGCGCCCTCTCCTGGGATTCCGTCGCCATCCGCGTCACTGTCGGCGGCTTCCTGGAGGGTTGGGAAGAAATCAATGTCATGGCTCACGCCGTAGATGAAGTACTCCGGCCAGTCGTACTTGCGGTTCCCGACTGCAGCCATAACCATACCGACGCCTGCGGATTGCCCGCCGATGGTGACGGTGCAGGTTCTTGTGACGTTGCTGGATTTGAGCGTGGCGGTCGCGGTGCCTGTGCCTAGATCCACTTGCCCGAGCGTGACTGTCCCGGTGGCATTTCCGGTGATGGTAGAGTTGCCGCACGTCAACATGGCCGCGACATTCGTGCCCTGGTGCGCAGCCGCGCCCGTCAGGGACGCCGGAAACGTCAGGTACGCCTGCTTCAGAGGCACCGGATTGAGTTGAATCTTTATCTCCGCCTTGTGGACATCGGACGACTTGCCTCCGGCCGCGATCGTGGCCGATGCGCCGAACGCGGTCCCCGAGCCCTTCCGCCGCGCGGTCAGCCCCGACACGCCGATGACCTGCACGGTCAAGGCGACGCAGTTTCCGCATGTGGCGGTCACTGTGTATGTCCCCGGCGTCCCCGTGGAGATCGTCGCGGTGGCGGCGTCCTGCGCGGTCGCGGTAGCGCCGCTCCAGACGGGCTTGGCGGACGGCCACGTCCCCGACGGTGACGGGTACGCGGTGACAGTCAGCGAACCGTTGTTGTAATTCACGGGAACGACCAGCGTCTCCTCCTCGCCTGGCGTCGCGGTCGTGGACATCACGTCTTCGCATGAGACGCTCCCGACGCCGACGAACGAGAAGGGCATGGAGAGGCGTCCGCCAGTGGACGAAGACAGACCGACCGTGAACGGCCCCTCCGTCGTCTGCTCGTCGCCGTCCTGCCGGACCAGATAGTACGTTGCGGTACCGGAGAACGATATGGTGTATTCGCCCGGGGCGGTTATGATTCCGCCGCCGCCGGGCAGGGAGCTGGTGACTGTCGCGGAGGTCCCGTCCTGTTCCGCGAGCAGCGTCCCCGACGAACTGAAGACGCTCCAGTGGACAGACTGCGTGACGGAGGTGATTCCGTATTCGTCGTCCATTTCCTGCTGACCGTCGACAAGGAGGTCGTTCAAGGAGACGTTGAAACTGGTGCAGAAGGCATGTCCGGGGCGTGTCGGAGTGACCGGCAGCGACCCGGTGTAGGTCACCGCCATCGCCGAGTGCGCGAGCACGACGGCCGCGAACAGCAGCAGACGGAGGTCCGCGCAGTTTCCGGGCTTCCATGGATTCCGCCTGTCATTGGTGCCGAAGCCTTTCATTTCTGCCTTCCTTCGTGTTTGGGGATGGTTGGGGATTCTTCCTGAACTGGTGAGGGAAAACTCAAAAAACAGAAAACGCGTCAGAGTGGGCATTTATGAAATATATCATAGGTTCCGAAGATTACAACTCCAATGAAGTTTTCTTTCGCGTCTTGTTCTAGCCGAGCGCACTTTCCGCCTATTGCGCCTCGTCCAGCCCTCTGTCCGGTGACAGAAGCTGCCCCGCCTCCGCAGGCAGCACCTCATGAAAATGCACTCCTGGCACGGAATGCCTCTCGATCCCCTTCACGTTGTTCCCGAAGCACGGCAGAAATCGCCACGTCTCCCCGGCGCAAATAAGGGACGTGGACAAGGCAAGCAGCACGATGACAAAAGCATTGTGAGAAGAAAGCGGATGTCATTTTCAAGGTATGATTCCCCTTTCGCGTCTCTGCGGTGATGATGCGCGACCTGGCAAAACCTGCCTGCGTTGCGTCAGGGGATTGTTTCGAGGAGGAAGCTGACGGGGCGGAATCCGTCGTTGCAGGAGAGGAGTGCGGAATGGGGATTTTTCATCCAGTCGCCGTAGAAATGGCCGCCGCCGTTGGCGAGTTCGAGAATAAATGGCTTGAGGGTCTGCCAGGCACTGTCGCAGAAGCCGTCGGGCTGCTGTCCGTCGTGAACGAGGAAAACCTGCCCCTCCCGAATGCTGCAGGGATTCGGGAGGGGCTTTTCATATTGTTCCATAAGGTCGGGATATTCGGTCTTACGGATGGCGGTGATGCGGACGTCGAGCATCGGAAGTTAGAAGGTAAAGAGGAGTTGGGTGCGGCTCCAGACGCTGTCGTGTCCATTTCCGAAGAAGCTGCCGGGATTCAGGTAGCAGACCTCGAAGGCGAAGGAGACGTTCTTGCAGATTTTGTAGTCGATGTAGGAGGCGAGCATGAGACCGATGTTTCGTCCGCCGCCCGTGCAGTTGTTGGCATTGGTTTCATCGCACTGGAGGAGTGCGGGAGCGAAAGTGACCTTCAGGTCTTTGGTGGGGTGAAGGACGAGCTCGGCGCGTTCCATGTGGAGGTTGGACCAGTTGCCGTTGAAGTAGATGGCGAGGGTTTCCTCGCGGAGGATGGGGTATTCGGCCCAGAGGGGAATCCAGCCTTCGGAACGGGCGGTGTCCTTGTCGTCTCCGCTCAGGAAGAGGTATCGCAGTTCCAGTTCGGGCTGCAGGAAGACGTCTTCGGGGGCGAAGAATCGCAGGCGCGTGTCGAAGAGGAGACCGGAAAGGCTGTCATCGGTGGCGTTGCGTCCAAATTGGCGGGCGAGTTCAACGCTGTAGCTGTAGAACTGTTCGGGGCGGCCGAAGACGCGAGCACCTGCCGTGTGGAGGCTCATGTTGTTGTCGGCGGGGTGCATGCGGACAGGACTCCAGAACTTGTCTTCGACGTCGGCGTACATGTAGTATCCTTCGAGGGAGATGGCGTCGGAGAACTTCTTCTGTGCGAATGCGCCGAGGGTGAGGATGTTGCCGAGGCGGATTCGTCGGTTCTGGTCGTTGATGAAGACGGAGCCGTCCTTCCAGGTGTCGTAGAATCCGAAGAGTGCGACGGTGAGGTCGTCGTCCTTGTACTTGAAGGTAGCGCCGTCGTGGAAGACGGAGCGTGCCTGGACGTAGGGCGCACCGTCGGCGAGCCACATGCCGCTGCCGAGGGAGAAGTCCTGTCGTCCGAGGACGATGGTCCAGTTGCCTTGTGCGAGTGTGACGTTCAAGCTGTCGAGGATGACTTCATCGGGGAACTCCCAGGTGGCGGTGCCGTTGTTGTTGGGGTCCGCGGAGTGGGAGGAGTAGTATTGGGTGCGGTTTGCGAGACGGATGAAGAACTTGACGCCTGCGTCAGGGATTTCGATGCTGGACCACACGCGGGTACGCTGGCGGAAATACTGCATGTCGGGACCGCGTTTGGCGTCGGGAGCGATGACATTGCGCCCGATGGTCTCCCAGCGTGCGCGGAAGTCGCCGCCGACGCCGAGTTTGATGCCGTTCTCGAACTCCTTGGTGTAGTCGGCACGGGAGTTGACGAGCATGCATACCGTGCATAGTGCCACGCCTTTGATGAATTGCTTCAAGTAGCTTTTCATTTTTGTGTCCTTGTTGGGATTGGTTGCTTAGGTTCTTTTTAGGTCGTTGATATTCCAATGGGTGTTAGCCATGACGGACTTGAATGCCTGGATGGTGGGCTGGTTGTAGGGGGAATCCGCCGCATAGCCGGAGACGGCGAACTCGATGGCGACGCCGAGTTGCGGGCCGAGCATTCGCACCATTCGCCCGTAGGTTCCCGAGCAGAGATAGATGAAGGGGCGGTCCATTTCGCGGTTCAGGAGCATCATCGTCGCCACGGATTCCAGGAACTCCTGTTCCGTGTTGCAGAAGGTGACGATTTTGCAGATGTCCGCTCCTCGCTCGGCCTGGCACTGCAGATGTTCCAGGACTTGCTCCCGTGTACGGGCAATCGACAGATGCGAGGACATGACCACCTTTGCCCCCAGACCATGCAGTTGTTCAATCAACGCCTTCTGGCGGGCAACCGCCTCGGGTTCGCGCGTCAGTTGAAACTCATTTGGCGCGTACAGGTCCCCCATCACATCGATGACCTCCGCACCGGCTTGCGCACATACGAGCAAATCCTTCTGGCGCGCCTCGTCGTCCCCTCCCAGGAACTTGTCGTTGCGGTAGTCCAAGCACATCATCGGCAGGCGGACATCATAGAAGATGCGACGCCAATTCTCTAGCGTCCGTTCTTCCAACGGCAATTGATTCAATTCCATCGCGATCGCGTCCGCTCCCGCAAATTGCGCATTCCGCGCATTTGCCAGCAGCGAGGCAATCGAACTGCCATTGAACAATGCCGTGATGCAACAGGTCTGACGACCAAAAAACGAACTCCTTTCCATCTCTGAACTCCCTGGCTTGCTTGGTTCTTTTTTCCAAAAAATCACACGTGAAACCGTGGACATTTGTTTCTACGTACCGAAACAATATAACCTTTCCGGAAGGATTGTCAAGCGGGTTGGTGAAAAAAAGTGCTCCCAGCGCGGAAAAAATAGGGCAGGGGGGAGGGGAAAGGGCGAAAAAGGGCAGCCTGCCAGTCTAGCCCATCCAGCCCATCTAGCCAGACTAGTGTATTCCGAAGAGTCGTTGCAGGAAGGAGGTTTTGACGTAGGGTGCGGAATGGAAGGAGGTCATGGTGTAACCGATGGAGGAGCTGGCCTGCTGGAGTTTGTCTTTGTCGAGTTCCTGTTCGGAAAGGATGATGGTCTGTTTTTTGGAGGAGGAGGAGGAGACTTTTTTGATATCGGGATAGAGTTTGCGCACGAGGTCGTTCATGTGCGCTTCGCACATGCCACACATCATTCCTTCGATTCCCAGAGTTGTCTGCAGCATCGTTGTTCTCCTGGCTAGCGATTTTGGCTTCAAATACAATATACCACAGAAAGGCAAACTGTCAATCTTCTCTTGCAAATCTGGGATGGAGGATTATAGTAGTGGAGGTGGGAGGAGAGTTTTTTGCAATTTGGAGAAGACAGACGATGAGCCAGCGTTGGAGCGAAGAGAAGGCGTGGGAGTGGAGTCGAAAGATGCCGTGGTTGCGCGGGTGCAACTTCATGAGCAGCGACTGTGTGAACCGTGTGGACCAGTGGCAGGAAGAGGGATTTGAGGAGCGTCTGGCGACTGCCGACCGCGAACTGGCGCTGGCCGCTTCCATTGGGTTCAATTCCGTTCGCCTCATCGTCCAGTTCGAGGTCTGGGTGGACCAGCATGATGGCTTCCTCGCACGCTTCGAACGTTATCTGGCCACCTGCGCCAAGCACGGTATCAATGCGATGATTACCCTCGGGAACGATTGCTGCATTCCCAAGGAAATCTACACGCGTCCCAAAATGGGAAAGCAGCAAGTGGACTGGGGATACCACGGCGGCGTGAAGCGTTCCCCGCATATGAAGCGTCCCGGCCAGACGGGCTGGAACGTCCTCGACGACCCTGGGCTGCGCAAGCAGTTCTACGAGATGGAACGGGAACTCATTACGCTCTACGCTCACGACCCGCGCGTCTGCATCTGGAACCTCTACAACGAACCAGGAAACGCCAACCGCTGGGAAATCACGGAACCGTATCTTCTCGATATCTTCGGCATCGCACGAGACATCAATCCCGACCAGCCACTCACCGCGGATTTCTGGTCCTACACCGATGAAATGCTCGACGGAACACAGCCGCTGAGGCATCTCGCGCAGACTTGCCTGGACAATTCAGATGTCATCAGCTACCACAATTACTGGACCTACGACCAGAACATTCGCCTTCTGGCGTGGCTGCGGCAGTTCAACCGTCCGCTTTTCAACACGGAGTGGCTGCACCGAATGTACCACAACACGGTGCAGGAGATGTTCCCCCTGTTCTACCTGGAGCATGTCGGATGCTACAACTGGGGCTTCGTCGCAGGACTTTATCAGACTTACGAACCATGGGAGACCATCTGGCAGAAATATGAACGAGGCGAGGCCGATGACATCGACTTCACCAAGTGGCAGCACGACCTCATCCGACCCAGCCTCCGCCCCTACGACCCCAAGGAAATCGAACTCATCAAACGCTACTGCAAACGCGCCGACGAAGACTTTGCACGCC
>JAFRLI010000139.1 GCA_017431255.1 Victivallales bacterium | reverse complement strand
TGTGGTTGTTGACGGCGTCGGTGTCCGTGAAGGAGATGGCGAAGTTGCGCGGGAGGGTTCGTCGCAGTTCCCAGGTCATCGCCGTCAGGAAATAGGATTTTCCGGCGGCGGGGGCGCCGACGATGGAAAGGAAGAGCGGGAGCATTTCGCTGGCGGCCTGCGGGATGCGGAGATGGCACCTCGGGCAAGCCATGTCAGGACAGGACATTCCCGCCGCGTCGATGGCATTGCCTTCGGCCGTGAAACGGGTGGGAAGGAAGCGCTGCTGCGCGTCCGCACCCAGGACGGGGTCACCCGTGAGGCTCTGGTGGCGGGCAATGAAGAGGAATTCGCTAACGTCAAAACGATGCCAGCAGTGCGGGCAGACGATACCCTGCTTGCCGACGCCCTTGCCTCGGCTGGTGGTGGCGACGGCCTGGAACTGCGGCAAATCCTCGTCCCCTGACGGTTGTGGAACAGGAGGGGCCTCGACCACAGTCCGTGATGGTTGCGGGGATTCGGGTTGACGCGGGCCGGGCAAAGGAATGGCGAAGGGCGGAAGAGCATCCAGGCCTTCTTCCGTAGGCGAAAAGTCCGCAGTGACGCGTCCCAGGATGATTCGAATGGGATGTGTCACGTCAGCATGTCCGATTCGGTTGCCATCCAGATAGACGCCGTTGGTACTCCACTGGTCTTCCAAGTAGACCACGCCATCCGCTTCCGTCAAGGTCGCATGATGGCTGGAGACGGAACTTTCGGGAATGACAATGTCATTGTCCTCAATACGACCAATGCGACAGGGGAACTGGGTAATTTCCCGCACCACAGGGACCTGTCCCTGCAAGTAAACTTTGACGTAGCACTTCGCGGATTCGTCGTTCATTGCCATAGTTCTTTTTCCATCAAAGGGATGTTTGCGGCACGCGAGTTCTCATTCCCACGTGCCGCAGGACGTTATCTTTTTTTATTTGGAGGAGACCTTGAAGGTCTTGGGGTTCTTGGGTACGAAGCCGTGCGTGGAGCCCTGGTACCAGACGATGCTCTTGTCAGGAGTCGCCAGTTCATTGTAGTAGATGGCGAGTCCCGAGGGCGGGCAGGTGTAGTCGCCGAGGCCGGCGCGGGTCACTTCGACCTTGCACTTCGTGCGGCGCGCGTGGAAGACGCAGTCGTAGTAGTTCAATGCGGGAACATACGCAGGACGCCAGCCACCGAGGCGCTTCAAGGCATTCGGGCCGGCAAAGTCGCAGCACCAGTTGATGTTCGGACGAATCACGGTGACGTCCTTGTCCAGGCCGCCAGCCCAGCTGGTCTGCAGACCGCCCTGGCTGCCGCCATGCACGATGAGGTTCTTGCCATCCCACTGCGGCAGACTCTTCGCGTACTCCAGGGAGCGCAAGAGGCGCAACGCCATCCCGTTGAAGAAGGCCGTCTCGGGGTCGGAGTTCTGCTTGGGGTCAAATGCATAGATTTGCCCATTGGATTTGATGCTCTCGAAGAACTTGGCCAGTTCCTCGTCATTGGCGTTCAGGGGCTGTCCATGCGCATTGATGCTCATGCTGATGGACTTGCCGTCGTTCGGACCTTGTTTTCCCTGGCGGCGTGTACCGTAGCCGTGGTAACCTGCATAAATCGGAACCTTCGCATTCGGGTCTTTCGGGACGGTGATGTACCCCGTCGCAGGACGTCCCACGCACGCGATCGCGATCTGATACACTTCACTCGCGGCATTCTCCGCGACCTTCTTGTGTTCCAGCACTTCCATCGGGACCGCCGCCAGACGAGCCTTCTGCTTCGCCCAGAATTCGTCAAAGTCCGCAGGTTCTTCCACTGCGGGCTTCAACGTCTCGGCACGGACGCCGGCACCGCCGTCAAAGGTGCATTTCTGGACTTTCTGGTCTTTCTTGGTCTTGGGAATGGAACAGATATGTCCTTCACTGTCCTCCAGGGACGCCTGGATACGGACAAAACCTTCCTTCTGGGAGGACGCAACAATGGTATATTCGCCTTCGGTCGGCACTTCGATGACACCCTTGTCCTCGATGCCGTCATCGCCAGTACGCTTCCATTTGAGTTTGAGGGGTTCTTTGGGGGCGTCTTTGCCGCAGAATCCGATGGTCAGCACGAACTTCATCTCCTCGCCCGGTTCGTAATTCCATTTTTCGGAACTGCTGTTCAACGTCACCATGTGACGATTGAACACGGTCATCCCCTCCTGCTCCTGGACATTGTCCATTTTGACGGCCACCACCATGCGCGACGACTTGTACTTCGAGGCGCTGCTGCTGAAAGTCCAGTCGGGATGCGCGTTGGGGGCGGGATTCGGGTTGTTTCCGATGCCAAGGTCGCAATTGACACCGCTGAAGAACTTGTTGAAGGCGAAGACGGTCTGCTTCTGGGCCGTATTATGCACCTGCATCGAGCCGTAGTTGCCTTTGTCCGAAGGTTCATCGCCAAAGTCAAACTTGCCTGTAGCACCTTCCACCTTGAACTTGTTCGTTCCGCTGTAGTTCAGTCCCCAGAACTCAATGTTCCCCTTGGCAAACTGACCGTTGGCGACCCCATCCACATTCGACACCACAACCAAGTTGTCCACACTCTTGGCCTGAATCTTCGACCCCTCTGGCACGCCGTAGTCTGGCAGACTCTGGCTGAACGCGTCCATCGAGGTGAGCACCCATTTGTCCTCCCCTTTTGCGTCCTTGTACTGAAGCCAGTACACCACCCGCTTCACATCGCCCTTCCAGCGCAAGGAATTGTCCACGGCGTATCCCTCTTCCTGGTACTTGCGGGGATCAAAGTCGTAAATTACGCGATAGTCTTCGGAGTGCGGGACCATCTTCGCAATCATCTCGAAGTTCGCCGGCACCATTTTCAACATCGCCTGCGCGTCCGCGCCGCCCTGCAAGGCAGCCTGCATCGCCTGCAAATCCATCTGTTGCGAACGAACTACGCTCGCACTAAACACCGCTGCGCACAACAGCGCACCACTCAAGAACTTACGCATGATTTTTCTCCTTGGTTCAATGTTACGACGCACCCGCGCCGTTTGCAAAAGAAAACAAACAAAATAACTCTCCAAATTATTATCTTAATACCTACCTTTCCAAAAATCAAGCCCCATTCCCACTTTTTTCCCAACCTGTCCCTGAAATTGGCAATGCCTCCCCAAATATGAGACGAAGGGAGACACGGGGAACGCAAGATAGGGGAGTGCAGAGCAGCTTTTTGCTTTTTCTTTTATTGAGGTAATTGCAAAAACCCTATGGGAGTCCACAGAACACACAGAATACACAGAACTGTTTATCCGCGCCAACG
>JAFRLI010000138.1 GCA_017431255.1 Victivallales bacterium | reverse complement strand
TCTCGTTCCAAACGGTCAGCGTAGCGGTCACGTCATAACCTGTGACGGCTGGCACGTCAAACTGCCAGAACTTTCCGGAGACGACGGAGGCGCGTGCAAAGGCGGGGACTTTGCCTGCCACCCAAGTCGTGAGGGTCTGCCCTGACCACATAAACGAATTGGGATTCGTGGCTTCGGGATACTGCTGGGTTTCGGCGTAGTTTGCGGTGTTGAGTTCCTCAAAATCGTCGAAGGCATGATTCACATCATCCTCGCTTGTCCAGACACCACCGGCACGAATGACGACATCCAGGCCAGGGTAGAGAGGGCCGTTGCCCTCGATGGCCCGCACGAGGAGGAAGGTCGGGGAGCCGATGCGTCCGTCCGGATAGTCCGTCGTGGCGGACTTGCCACGGGAGAGTGCGACCTCGACGGTGCGGGTGTCGGCAAGTTTTGCCGTGGCGGCAGCGTCGGAAATCTTCCAGGTCTTGCAGTAGCCGCCATCCTGCTTGTCCATCATCAAAGCGGGCCCTGAGCCGTTACGGCGGCGGCTGTCCAGCACGACCAGATAGTAGTTGGCGGAACGGCTTGCAAACGTCGGCGTGCTGAGCGCGAGATGTTCCCATCCGAGGCAGTGCGGGCACCAATGAACCGCAGCGAAATAGAAGACGATGGGCTTGCCGTCCTTGCGGGAAGCGGCGAGAGCGGCGTCATAATCCATCGTCCACTGGCCGAGTTTCGCCCCCGTCCAAAGCGGATTGTAGAGGGTGCCGGTGGTCGGCTTCGAGGGTTCTTCATGAAAGCGCAAAGTGAAAGAGGCATTGGTATCCGAGGCACCGCCCGAGCCTTGAATGCGGAGGTAGTAGGTCTGGTTGAGTTCGTCCCCGGCGGGCGCGTCGAACCAGAAACCATTTGCCAGCGTGTCGAAGTTCGTGGAGGTGACACTTCCCAGCGCGGGGGCGATGGGTTTGCCGTCCTGCGTGTCGAACATCTCGGCGGTGAACGTGATGTTCTTGCTGCTCGTCAATTTCGGGTTTTGCGTTTCGAAGAAGTACCGCACACCCTGGTGTCCTGTAAACTTGAACCAGAACACAGGATCCACGCCCGTCTGCGCAGGAACATTGTAACGTTGCGTCCAATCCGCATCATAGTACTCCCCGTCCTTCATCGGGACATTCAGATCGTCCCAGATGCGTCCCAGGTTCAGTGCCGATTCATATCCTTCCGGAACGGGATTCGGAGAAAGAGTCGTCCAGAAGTCGTTCGGGAAGAACTTTTCGATCAAGGCGATGCAATCTTCGGGACTCCAACTATTCTCGGGTTTGACTTCAACCCCCAACACGGTGATCTTTTGATCGCGGGGATACTCCAGGCCCGTCTTCTTGGTGTTTCTCGGATCCCATGTCGGGAAGCAAAGTTCCACCTCATTCCGATCCAATCGGTTGTTGTTGAGATTGGCAGTCGGCTTGACATGGAACATCATCAACATCGGGAAGTTCGTTCCATTTCGGAGCATTTCCGTATTGAACGCGCGCCAAGTATCGCTCGCGTTGATCTGGTCCTGCATTTTCACCAGGACCAGGCGATTCTCAATGGCAAACTGAAGGAACTTTGACGTGCTGAAAACTCTATCATAAAAGTTTTTGCAATGCCCGCAGCCTTCATAGCCCACTTCCACCACAAGAGGACGGTTGTTTTCCAATGCATAGCGTTTAGCGGCCTTCTCATCTTTGAGAACGATTCCCAACCATTTGCTTTCATCGGAAGCCCACGACAAACCAATGCAAAGCAAAAACACCAAGGCAAACCACTTGTGAATATTTCCCACACGCATTTTCATACATCTCCTATGTTTTGTATCAATCCTCGTTGATTTCCTCGTAGATGAGTATGTTCTTCTTCGGGTCAGGAACCAAGGACGCTTCCACGGTGGCAAAGGGCTTTCCCTGGAACAGGTACTCCATCTTCACTTGCTTGGGAGCATCGGGCTTGAAGTAATTCTTGGGGAACACGACTTCCACCTCCACAGAATGGACCTGCGGACGAAGCGTCGCCTTGAGGGTCTCATCGGAACATTTCACCGCAAAATCAGGCAGCAATTTCTCCCAGGTCGACTTTTCGAAATACCCGCCAGCACGGTTTTCTTCGAGAGTCACAGGCCAGTAGGTGACAGGCTGTTGCGTGAAAATCTTCGAGGCCGAACTGCTGCGTTTCGCCTGATAATAGGTAGACGAATGCCGTTCGCTCTCCGGAACGGGAATGATGCGATTCAACCAAATCAGTTCCTGACTGAGGTCCTCCTTCGAAGCCAAGATCTGGAACTCCTTGCGCTCCGCCAGAAAACGCTGTCCACGCACGCCTCCCATAAAACCGACGGCGATCGTTCCTTCGACACCCTCCCCCTTCACGTGCAGGGGCATGTTCATCTGGAACTTCCCCTGTTTCATCGGCAGGAAGTTCGGGGAAACCTCAAACACATAAAGACTATCCGCCTGCTTGGTCAATTGAATGTTCCAAGGGTTTTCCTTCATATCCTTGGGCAGGGGCGGCAATGACAACTCCACGCCGGGCACGAGGCTCCGAATGGTAATGCTGCGTTTCCACGGGACATTTCCCACAAACAACCCAAAGTCCAAATGCTGGGAGGGTTCGTAGACGAACATCGGCTTCTGGTATCCCTCCAACTCAATCCGTTGCACCATATACCCTTTGGTATCCAGCAGCATATAACGGTCAAAGCGACCCGGTTGCAAATGTCGTCCCAAAAGGAAGATGGAAATCGGCAACGTCTCGTTTGGATCAATGGTCAGACCATTCACCTTCGTGTTGAGCTCCAGGCAATTGCAATTCGTACGAATGGTACGAATCTCCACAGGAGCCTTCCCCGTGTTTTTCAATTTGACGAAGAACTCCAGTTTCTGAATCGCAAACACGGAAAGCTTCTTCAGTTCTTCCGCATTCTCAATCACCAGGGGAGACTGCGGCATTTCCAAGTCATCGTCATCCTTTGCTGGCTCCGCTCCCCGAAGCATGCCGGTACTCAGAAAACTCCAGCAAATCACGCCCAAGAAAAGGGAGTGCAACAATTGTAAGAATTGATTTTTCATTGTTTCCTTCTATTTTTGCAATGAAACAACTCGTCTCCCTCCTGTTCTCCTACAGGGGGAACAGGAGGACTGGGGTTCCCGCTTGCAAGGTGTACAGGTTCTCAACCTTGCGATACTGGCATCCGCCCTCCTGTTCTTCCCAGACGTAGACATCCAGTTTGAACTGGGCAAAGTTCGGGTGCCAGGTCACGAGGTTCCAGCCAGCCGTCAAAGTGAAGGTATAGTCTTGGACCTCGACCCCTTGATATGGAATGACGAAGGAGGCGTCAACGGGGTCTTTCGCAAAGTACCAGTATGCCTTTCCACGTTGGAACGTGGTGGCACGAACCCATGCGCCGGAATTGCTGTCCATCGTGAAGATGGGTTCCTCGCACGGGACGTCCGAGGGTTCGACATTCCAGGGAAGGGAGAACAGTTTCCAGCCAGGTTTGCTCCCCTGGGACGCCGGAATGCTCGCCTCAAAGTCAGAAAGGTTTGCGCAAGGTGGCAAAACCTGTTTCACACTCTCCGCATACCCGTCCGTCGTGCTGAATGCCACGACTTCCCATGGGGTCGAGCCATCCAAATCCACGAAATCGCGCGCGCCATCCCACTGGACACATTTGACGGCTCCCGTGTCCATTCTGCGGAACAAGGCATTTCCCGCTTCGGATTCGACGCTCCAAGTGGCGATGTTCCCCGCCACCTCCAGGCGAGTGGCCTTGGGCGGTTCGTGCTGCATGGTGCGTTCCGGTTTGAGAACGATCGCCAGTTTCACGAGTTCATCCCCGGTGACGGCATACCCGTAGCCAACGGCAGTTGTCACCGAACTGGCAGAGCAGCATTCACTCTCCACGACAATCAGGACACCGGAAATCTCCGCCTGCTGAGGAAGCAGTTCGCCATCGAAATCATCTCCCGTATAGATTGTCATCGAACCAGTGAACACACCTGTTTCCGCGTCCACGTCCAGGCTGTCAAGCATGGTATAGAGAAGACCGCCCGTATATGTGGATTCCAGGCTATCATCCTCGGGCTCCAGGGTCATGGGAAGATGGTCGGGAGCGAAGACAGCCGTCACATCCTGTTGCAACGGAATGCATGTCAGCGTGTAGGTGGTGGAAATCCCGGCCATGCGCACGAGGCTTTCGTCTTCCACGTAAACTTGTCCGCAGGGGAGGATGTAGGTAGTTTCATACTCGCCGTCCCCTTCGCTGTCCCAAATCCACTCGCCATGATGGTCCAGGCATCCCTGGACGCGGGGAATGGTCAAATCGGTCGTCTGGGGCGAAATGTCAAATACGCAAGCGAGTTTGCCGAGATAGCGCTGTTCTTCGTCATCCCAGTCATAGGCCATAAACAAGGGGACGCTTCCCCAGCCGCTGGAAGCCAGAAGGCCACCGCTCACAAAGGTCGTTCCGGGGCGATACTCCTCGTCCTGCCCCAATGCCATCCAAACCACTGGCTCCGTCTGCCCGGCATTCCCATCATTGGTGATTTCCATCGTAACATAGCCGAATGAAAGCCCATCCTCCGTTCCCACGAAGTCACCGCCCTTCCACTCGCCTTGCCGCAAGGCGACGTTGTAATAACCCGTCAAATGCGAGGCATTCATCGGAGCTAGCAAGGTGCCCGTGTAGACGCGATCGTAGGCAGACACGAACGTCACAAGCGATTCGGAGAAGGCCCCGTCGGAATTGACTTCGCCCGCATGGACAGTCAAGGTGGAGCCGTCATCCCACTGGTAGAAGAGGACTAACATTCCATCCTCATAGGACGTCCACGGAAGGTTGTACGCCTCGAGGCCATCCTGGACATCCATCGCCTTCAACGTGACATTCAGGCTCCAATCTTCGTTTTGGACAATGGTCAACAAACCGTCAATACTCTCGCCGGAATTCCCCTCTTCCTGGAGCAGGCTCGTCATGCCAGCAAGATTGAAGACGTTGGAACTGACGGCGTCCACGCGGAAGGAAACCGTCTTCTCGTCGCCGCTGTCCAGGCGGAACTTGACGTTTTGTTTTTTGGAAACGGTCGTAGGAACGCCTTCGACAACGAGAGCGGAGTCCTCGATGAAAGCATAGACGCCCTTGGGCAGCGAGCCAGACGCCACGGTAAAGGTGACGTCGTCGGAAGCAATCAGCGGGAACTCTGCCCGGAAACCGATTTTCTGCTGCAAGACAAAGTCTTCGGTCTCATTTGAAACGAATCGGTTCGTTGCGCAGATGTGAACGATCACGGTCGCTTCTCTCCCGACAGAATATTCCGCAAATTCCTCTTCGCCGCTCTCGTAGGGATGCAGTTTCACCTGGAACGTCCACTCACCGGCGGCATTGGCCGGTTGGTTGGCGGGCACTTGGATGGGCACCCAAATTACGTCCTCATCCACAGGGAGTTCCTCTTCGTCGGTTCCCCATTCCATCGGCAGGGCAGTCTGCACACCGCCAAACCAGGCAGGTCTGGCTGCAATGCTATCGCCGGTTGTCTGGACGTCATAGTAGAGGCCGACCGTCCCCTCTTCGGGCAGTTCCCCGTAGGTGTACTGGACGGGAATGGCAACTCTTCCATCGGTGTAGCGGTAGACGTAAACGTCCGTTTGCTCGAACTCAAATGTCGGCAGCGTGCTTCCTTCTACTCCCTGAAGCGTAAGATTGAGCAGAGATTCCTGCCCCTCCAGATGCAGCCACAGGTATACAGGTTCCGTGGTCATCTCTTCCGGGAAAAAGAAGAACGGATTGCTTTCCTCCAGTTTCTTCGTCTCGAGAACGAGAGGATCCCCATCTCCATCCATCACCGTCCAAACCAACTGGGCACCCGGGGTTATCTCGCCTGTCACATCTGCCCCAAAAGTCCAAGGCATTCCGTTGGTGACTTGGAACGTGGTCCAATAATCCGTGACCAGCCCACCCATGAGAAGATTCTTTTCCTCCTCGGATTCCAGAACGTCCGCGCCTTCCATCGTCTGCGTGTCCACCGTCTGCCCCATGGCCACCAGGGCATTGAACTGTGTGAACAAGGAATGAATTTCCGCGTCGCTATCCAAGGCACCATCCGCCATTTCGAAGTCGTTGACGACGGCAACCAGCGAAAGCCCTTCGTCAGCGGCCGAACGGGTAATGATCCTCGGCAAAGCTACCACCAGCCAGGGGATTCCGTCCACGCTCTCCATACCGAGGCTCTCCAAAAACTCCTGGTTGCCATTGAGGGTCTCAATCGCATCTGCCGTGTGGCCATAGTAGGTGTCGAACAGAATCGAGGGACCCGACTTGTCCTCGCGACGGAAATCCAGGTGAACGAGATAGTAGTTCTTCGTGGCAGTCGCAAAGGTTGCGCTAGCGAAGACTTTGTGCTGCCAGGCGATGGCGGCGTCATCCCAGCGGGTGCCGCCAAGATAGATTAGAATGGGCTTGCCCGTGGACGCAGAAGCAGCCTTCGCCGCAGCCAGATCCATCGTCCACTTGCCCAGTGTCGCCCCAGACCATGCGGGATTCGTGAAGGAACCCGCCGCCGGGTTGGCAATGGTCTCGTGGCAGAACAACTCGAAGTTCGTAATCGTCGAAGATTTCCCACCCTTGCCCTGGATTTGCACGTAGTAGGTCTGGTTCGTTGCAGAACCCGACGGCGAGTCCAGATAGAATCCGTGCGCAAAGCCGTCCAATCCGCTGTCGGATACCGAACTGTAAATCACGGGATCCGCAGGGACACCGTTCGAGACTGCGTAGAGGCGCGCCGTGAAACTCATCCCCGTCGTGTTCACCAATGCATTGTTCCCAACCTTCTTGGTCTCAAAATGATAACGCACCCCCTGCTTGCCAGTGAACTTGTACCAGAACTGGGGTTCCGCACCTGACGCCTGGCTCGTCTTCGATACCCGCGAGGTCGAAACCGTCCCCAACGACACCGCTTTGTCATACCCCGACAACCCCTTCTTCGCCTCAATGCTGTCCCAATAGTTGTTCGGGAACCATGCTTTCACCAACTCCTCAATATTCCTGGACGACATATTTGAGGTACTGGGAAGTTTCACTCCAAACAGGGTGGTCATCCCACCCAAACCAATGCCCTGGATGGTCCAGTAGTTGCCTTCCGTCGTCTTGGGTGTCTGCACGACATAGGTCGTTGTTCCATTCGCCGTTTGAGCAGTCACTTGATACATCACCAGCCTGGGATAAGACCCTCCCATCTGATAATCCTTGCCACTCCATTGACCGTACAATTTGTTGAGTTCGGCCAGCGTCAATGTCCTGTACATGACGAGTTTTTCATTTTTCAAGAAGTTCGCCCAACCAGTCGTCCCGATCACACGCTCATGGAATAAATCACATTCTCCGCATCCTTCATAGCCAAAATCCACGATCAACGGACGGTTGTTCTCCGCCGCATATTTCAATGCATCATCCGCAGAGGAATTTTGGTTTGTCAGAACCTTCCCCAGCCACTTGCTTTCCTCCAAAGCCGGGTACGAACCCGAACTCTCTCCACCTGACGTTGACACGGCAACCTTCAAAACCTCCTCGTCAGGGTCGTCGGGATCCACGGGGTCGGGATCCACGGGGTCGGGATCCACGGGATCGGGGTCAACGGGATCCCCGGTAATGGATTCCCAGTAGTTATTCGGGAACCACGCATTCACCAATTCTCCGATATGCGTGGCCGACATGCTTTGCGTCGCCGGCAGTTTCACTCCAAACAAGGTATTCATTCCTCCCAAGCCAATGCCCTGAATGGTCCATTTGTTGCCTTCTGTCGTCTTTGGAGTCTTGACTTCATAGGTCGTTTTGCCATTCACGGTGTTCGCAGTCACATGGTACATGACCAGCCAAGGATAAGACCCACCCATCTTGTAATCCTTTTCACTCCATTGGCTAAACAATTTATTAAACTCGCCAATCGTCTTCGTCTTGTACATGACGATCTTTTGATTTCTCAGGAAAGTCGACCATCCAGATGTTCCTATCACATTCGAATAGAACAAATCACACTCGCCACATCCTTCATATCCATAATCCACGATCAGAGGACGGTTGTTTTCGGCCGCATACTTCAACGCAGCTTCATAGTTATCAGTCAATACTTTTCCCAACCAACTGCTTTCATTCGAGGCACGCAGCGACACCATCGACATGGCCGCAACCAAAGATACGCAAAACAGACGGAACCAACTTTGTCTGACACTGCAAGCTTTCAACATATCGAACTCCTCGCTCAATGAAATTGTCACGAATCGAAATCCAGATGGTTATTGTTTCCCGGCTCCCGTTCCAGGCTGAGGTACGACGGTTGCCTCTTTGGGGGCTTCCTTCTTCACACCTAGATTTTGGAACTGTGCGGTAGGCGAACTATCTTCCGTGGGCAAAAGTCCATCGGGGAAGAAGAGACAACGAACCGGAATCGCTTGGGAAATGCGACGCGCCTCCTGCTCCTGGTAACGCCTCTCCCAAAGATTGCGCAACGCCTGCCGGATTCCTTCCCGATCGTCGTAATCTTCCGTTGCAATCTTCCCGAACAGCAATTGCGCCACGCGCAACATCTCGGGTTCCCCTTTTTGCTTCGGAGGAAGCACCTCCAATACGCGCATAATCCGGTAGCAGGTGGAAGTCTCAAAAATCGGGGTCGTCTCCCCCGCCTGGTAGTCAAACCGCTCGACATTATTGACTGCTGCCAAGTCTTGACGCGACAATGGAATCGGAATCTCACCACCATTGGTAGCCTCCTCGCCTTCCGAAACCTCTTTCGCCATCGCCGCAAACCCCTTGTCCGTCAAAATCCGCGGATCCTCCTGGTACTTCTCCACAATCGCACGCTGGTCCTTATTGAAGCGAAGGTTCACCGCGTCCAACTGCTTCTTTACCTCAATATATTCATCTACGTGTTTGTCCGTCACCTCTATTTTGTCACTGAAGATTTCGCCGATACGCAACATCTTCAAAATATCCTCATAGTTGGGATTCGCCAGTGTACTGGGATGGTTGTGCGACTGCTTGAACGCCTCCAAAGGAACAGGACGCTCCGATTCACTCAGATTTTCCCGCACCTGTTTTTCCAAGCGAACGCGATCCTCGTCCGTCAACTGCAGTTTCCGTGCGTCAAAGTCCTGCAAGAACAGCCCACGCATCGCAATATTCACCAGAATCTGACGCAAATTGTTCTCCAAGGTCTCCGCAGCACTTTTATCCTTCACTTTCGGAATCTGTGAGCTGATCGCACGGTACATCGGCAAGAACTCCCGCCACGTCATCTTCTTGTCACCAACTTGCAATACCACGTCCTGCGGACGAATGAATGCCAGTATTTCGGAAAAATTAACCCCATTCCCTTCCTTGCTCTTCGGCTTCTTCCCGCTATTCCTTTCATATTGCCTGCGTAACTTTTCCTGCTGTTGACGCAACTCCTCCAACTTCAGTTTCTGCTCTTCCGTCAACTTAGTAGCATTCCCGTCCGCAGGAGCAGCCTGTTGTGCAGACAAGCTTCCCGCCAGCGTCCCCAGCAGGAAAACAAGCACTAAAATGGTCATCTTTTTCAAGCGCATCTTTTTACCAAAGGATATTCAAACAGGCACAACACTTCAAAGTAAACAAAAATACAAACGATTTAATTTACTCCACCAAATACAAAAATCAAACCCCAACACCGCTTTTTTTCGACTGGTCGCACTGGAAAAACAAGGCTCTTCCTCTCTAGAAATACGATGTTTCTAGAAGCACTAGAGACCCTAGAGGCGCTAGAGGCCCTAGAGGCACTAGAGAGGCACTAGATTATCTAGCACATCTAGCACATCTAGCACATCTAGCACATCTAGCACATCTAGCACATCTAGCACATCTAGCACATCTAGCAC
>JAFRLI010000137.1 GCA_017431255.1 Victivallales bacterium | reverse complement strand
GTTTGTCTTTTTTTTATAAGATTTATCCGGAGCCTCCCCGAGGCGATTTCGATGAACGACGACCTGCAACAAGGTCACGCTCGTAGATGTCCTTATACACCTTTGGTCGCAGGAACTTCTTAACCACATCCTCCGTGACGACTGCCTCAGGAGTTTCGTCAGTTTTTTTCGGTGGGGTCGAGGGCCCCCTGCGCCGATATTGGGTGGTCATTGTGCGAGTGCCTAGTACGCCGAGTGGTTGAAATGCAACGTGGCGCGTCGGCGTCCACCAGGTACAGCCAGACGGACATCAACGACAATGGTCCGATTTCGCGCGGAGTCAGCATCCAGGACGTCAATGACATCGCAGAACGCGAGGGATTCACCTGCCGCGTCATTGCAGAGAAGTAACGGGGCGACTTGCGTTTTCCGTCTCCGCCACTACATTACTCTTGATTCCTTTGCATTCAAACACAAGGCTCTCCAAAATTCCCCTGCGTTCTGGCTTGTTCCGGGGCGGCGTAATGGTCTAATCTCATCGAAAGCTAACAATCTATGCAGAAAAGGTTCACACTCCTTCTCGCGCTCGCCTGCAGCATCCTAGTTGCTCAAATGAAAGACTACTTTCCTGTTGACCTCACGAAAGCGGCGAACGTCGGCTTCGCGGACGAGATTGCGGACGACGGCAAGGGCGGCTGGACCGACCAGGGCGCCCAGAACGACCTCCGCTGCTTCGAGCCGAAGGTGCTCCCCGCTGGCAGCATTGCATTCCACCCCATCGACCCCGCGCAAAACGAGGGACGCGCCTGCATCGCGCTCGGACGCACTTGGAAACGTACCGCGTCACCCATCATCCCAGTCGAAAAAGCCGGACAATATCTCTATCTTCTGCACGCGAACGCCTGGGGCAGTCAAGCGGAAACCGAGCACGGCACAATCCTCGTCACCTATGCGGACGGAACTGCCGAAGCGATTCCCGTCAAAAACAAAGTGGATGTCGCGGACTGGTGGGAATCCTTACAGCGCTCCAACGCAGTCGTATTCTGGGAAGGCAGAAACCCCTCGCGAAAAGTCAGCCTCTATGCATCTCAATTTATCCTGAGACGTGATGACGCGACCCAAATCCAGTTCTGCGTCAACAAGTCCAATTCCCTCTGGATGATCGTCGCCGCTACCTTCTCCCCCGAAGACCAACCGCTTCGTTCGATGTTCCCCACCACCTACCACAAACTGGGAGACGGCTGGGCGCAACTCGACAACATTCGCGAAATCCAGAAAGACTCCCCACTCGACTTCTCCTATATGCTCGACGCCCCCGCAGGCAAGCACGGATGGCTTCAGGTCAGACCCGACGGGCATTTCGCGTTCGAAAAGCAGCCCGACAAAATCGTCCGATTCATCGGCACCAACGTCTGCTCCGCAAGTAACTTCCTCACGCACGAGCAGTCCGAACAACTTGCCGAGCGTCTCGCGCGAATCGGCTACAACGCACTCCGCTTCCACCATCACGACGGACCGCTGGCCATAAGAAACCAAGGCCCCGTCATCGATCCCGAGAAACTCGACAGAATGGAATACCTCTTCTACGCACTCAAGAAACGCGGAATCTACATCCTGACGGACGTCTATGCCTCGCGCCCCATCACCCCCGCAGACAAAATCCCCGAACTGCGCGACACCGCCGACCTGGTCGGTTTCAAGGCACTCTATCCCGTCTCCCAGGCCCTGCGCGACAACTGGAAGCAGTTCGCGAACAACTGGTTCACGCACCGCAACCCCTACACGGGACTGACCTGGCTCGAGGACCCCGCGCTCTACTCCATCAGCCTCGTCAACGAGGACAACCTCCACGCGTACTGGGGACAGCTTCCCGAGGCCCGCAAAATCTACCTCAAGGCATACCCCGAATGGATGGCGAAACACTATCCCGGCGAAGAGCTGGGGGAGACCGACTGCTTCCGCAACCGACGTTTCTTCGAGTTCATCTGCTCCGTGCAGGACAGTGCCATCCAGGAACTCGCCAGTTATCTCAAAAACGATTTGGGATACAAGGGACTCTACACTGACCTCAATATGGAGGATGCCATCCCCTTCGCGCTCTCCAGGGACAAGATGGACATCGTGGACGACCACCAGTACCACGACCATCCCACCTTCCCCGTCAGAAACTGGGACCTCCCCTTCAAGCACCACCAGCAGTCCTCCATCGCGAACCTGGGCTGGGAAATCCCCCATCGTCTCCTTTCTCCGAGAATCTTTGGCAAACCCTTCTCCATCACCGAGTATAAGTTCTGCTTCAGCAATCGCTTCCGCTCCGAAGGAGGCCCCGTCATCGGCGCCTATGCCGCGCTTCAGGGCTGGGACGCCCTCCACCATTTCACCTTCGCGGATAATCCCAAGACGCTCTTCGGCGGAGGGCTCATCGATTCGTTCACCATCGGCAACGACCCACTCTCGCATATCACCGACCGCATCACGATGTTCCTCCTCCGCCGTGGCGACGTCTCCACCGCAAAACAAGCATACGCATATCGCATCCCGACGAACTACTGGCAGACAGACATTCCCTTGACTCATCCGGAGACCTTCACACGCCTCGGACTCATCGCCCGCGTCGGAACCATCGTCGGCGACAAGGAATGCGCTGCCACCGTCCTTGATCACGCTCAGGCCGAGGCAAAAAAGCCGCTCCCCGATCCAGTTGTCGAAGGGCTGCGCAAGCAGTTGCTCGACAAGGGAATCGCACAAAGCGTCACAGGCGAAATCGTGATGGACTCCAAGCATAACGTCCTCATCGTCGACACACCACGCGCCAAGTGCGCCGTACTCACCGAAGGCGGCATAGAAAACGCACACTTCGCCGTCGCAAATGCGGACACACCGCAGTCCCTCTGCGTGTTCTCCCTGGACGAGTCCCCCATCGCGACCTCACGAAAACTCCTCGTCTTCCACCTCTCGGACACCTCAAATGCCAACGCAAGGTTCTACGGACGAAACCAAGAATCCCTCGAACACAGAGGGGTTTACCCCAACCTCATTCGCCTCGCAAAACTGGATGTCGCGCTGAACCTGGACAACACCAATCCACCAACCATTCAGGCACTTAAACTGGACGGGACTCCTTACGGCACCATCCCATCCACCTTCCAGAATGGCACCTTACGCTTCACCGCCGACACCAACGCATTCCCTGGTGGCGTGATGGTCTACCTCATCGAGCGCTAGCCACTCTCCTAACTACCCGCCTTGGCGCGCGTGGAACCCCGCGCTTTGCGCGGGCAGGTCTCGGTCCTGCAGCGTGTATTCGGCACACCTCCAGTCGTGCCGTCGGTCATCTGCGCACGCCTCTGGCGCGCCTCCCTTCCGCTCCACGGAGAAGAAAACTCCCATAATCGCTGACGCGTCTGGCCAATGGAGTGTCACCCTTGTTGAAAGACTTCCCTCGTGATTTGCTGCCAAATCATAAGAATGTTCTTCGAAGTTCTGGTGGCGGAAATCAAAAGTTCGCAGACCGTTTCAAGGTTCAACTAGCCAACGAACCTTCATCAACTGTAACTTCTCACATCTCTAAAGATGGTCATTATTTTATTCACTATGATCCTGTTCAATGTAGAAGTCTTACCGTGCGCGAAGCCGCTAGGCTTCAGACTTTCCCCGATAATTACTTCTTTGAAGGAAATCGAACGGAACAATATCACCAAGTGGGAAATGCTGTCCCCCCATATCTTGCCAAACAGTTGGCTGATGTGGTTCGTGACATCTTTCGCCAAATACTC
>JAFRLI010000136.1 GCA_017431255.1 Victivallales bacterium | reverse complement strand
TCCTTGGGGGAGTCCTCTTCGCCCTTGATGACGATGGCGAGGAATTCGCAGGGTTCGTAGCCGATGGCGAGTTCGCCGTGGGGCTGCGAGGAGTTGTAGAGGACGCTGTCCCCGGGGTGCATGATTTCGATTTTGTCACCGAATTGTGCTTTCAGGGTGCCCTTGAGGATGTAGTCGAATTCCTCGCCGGCGTGGGTCTGCAGCGTGATGGGGGTGTTTTCCGGCTGTGGCGGAGCTTTCACGAGGAACGGAAGGACGCCGCGGTTTTTCATCAGGGAGGCGAGGTAGAGATACTCGAAGCCATCCTGGTGGCGGATTGGCATACCGTCGCCCTGTCGGTTCAGGTGGTAGCTGGAGAGCTTGGGGGTTCTGCCGGTTACGAGCTGGCTGATTTCCACGCCGAAGCGTTCCGCGCAGCGCAGGAGGAACGTGAAGGAGAAATCGACTTTTCCGTCCTCGTGGTCGCGGTATTCCTGTTCGCTCACGCCGGTAATCTGCGCCATTTCTGCCTCAGTAATTTCGAGGACCGCGCGCATTTCACGAAGACGATTACCGATGTCAGCAAGTTGATTGTCCATAGTTAGAATCTCCTGATGTTAATGAAATAAAACAGGGCGGCGTTTTAGCGTGTCGCCTACGGAAGCATTTCCTGCATCTTGTCAAAACCGAGTTTGCAGGCTTCGATGTTTTGAGCAATAATCTTGCCTTTGCCGGCAAAGCACTCTGCAATCGCGGCGGCAGCGGTTTCCATAAACCGGGCCGAATCGTCCGTGGTGAGATAGTACTTCGTCAACATAGCTCCTATTGCGCCGAGCATGACGGCATTGGCGCACTTGAGGTTGCCGAATTCCTCGGCGATGTCGCTGGCACTCAGGGGAATTGCCTTCTGGCCAGGCTTGACCTGTGGTGCGTCCTGGATGGTCGAGGTATCATACATCAGGACGCCGTGCTCGGCGAGTTCGGGCAGATACTTGTCCAGCGAGGGCTTGTTCAGGACAACGAGGAGGTCGCAGTCGCTGTCGACGATCGGCGAGCCGATCGCGCCTTTGTTCAGAATCACCGCGCAGTTGGCAGTTCCGCCACGCATCTCGGGACCATAACTGGGCAACCAAGACACGTTGAGGTTGCGGTTCTTCCCCATCGCCGCCAGAATCTTTCCCAGACTCAACACACCCTGACCGCCGAATCCCGCAATCTTGACCCGCAATTCACGGTCGAAAATCGGAGAATCACACGGTTCGTGCTGTTCCGAACCTCCTGAAATGGCGCGATAAAGGACGCTCTCCACCGTCTCGCGGTCGTACTTCGGGACGGCACGCGTGACGGGCTCCCGCTCCGCCGCAACATCCTTGAACACGCCCAGCGGGAAATACTTCGTCATGCTCTCCTCAATGAACTTGTCCATCTCGGACGGCTTCATCTTGAGGTTCACAGGGCAGCCAGAAAGCACTTCGACAAACGCAAAGCCCTTCTTCTCCATATTGATTTGAATCGCCTTGCGGACGGCCTTGCGCGCCTTCAGAATGTTCGCCGGCGAGGTCAATGCAACGCGTTCGACGTACACGGGGGCCTCCAACTGGGAGACCATTTCACAGACCTTGATGGGGTATCCGTCGGTGAGCGCATTTCGTCCATAGGGGCTGGTGGTGGTCTTCTGCCCCAGGAGCGAGGTCGGGGCCATCTGCCCGCCCGTCATTCCGTAGATTGCGTTGTTGACGAAGAACACGCAGTAGTTCTCGCCGCGGTTCGCGGCCTGGATGAAGGCATTGAAACCAATTGCGGCGAGGTCGCCGTCGCCCTGGTAGCCGATGACGATGCTTTCGGGAATCGCCCGCGTGAGGCCTGTCGCCACGGCGGGAGAACGTCCATGCGGGACCTGCACCCCGAAGCAGTCAAAATAGAAATAGGCAAAGACCGAGCAGCCGACGGGACTGATCAGCGTGGTCTTGTCCTGAATGCCAAAGTCGGCAATCGCCTCGGCGATAAGTTTATGCAACACGCCGTGCCCGCAACCCGGGCAGTAGGACATGATTTTCTTGATCGCACCAGGACGCCGTTCAAACGTCTCGAAAAAACCTTTCGGACGACCGAATTTCACTTCTTCCGCCATCTTTAGTTCCCTCCCTGCGCAAGCCGACGGACATGACGAACCACGTCGTCGACGGTGATCAGGTTGCCGCCCATCCGATTTTCCAACGAGACGGGACGCGAGCAGTCAATGGCCAGTTTGATATCGTCAATCATCTGACCATTATTCAATTCCACGGACACGAAGTTCTTGACGTGTCCCGCGTGCTTGCGGAACGCGTTCTTCGGGAACGGGAAGAGGGTCAGCGGACGAATGATTCCGGCGCGGATGCCCTCGGCGCGCAGGCGGTCGGCGGCGGTGCGGATGACGCGTCCGCAGATTCCGAATCCGGCGAGGATGATATCCGCATCCTCGGTGAGATATTCCTCACAACGCTGCTCGTTCTCCTCGATGCTGGCATATTTTTCATTCAGATGGATGTTGACTCGTTCGAGTTCATCGGGTTCCATGTAGATGCTCGTGATGTAGTTCGTGCGCGGATTGACGCGGAAATCCAGTGCCCAATCGGGCGATTCGCGACGCGGGCGCGGCGGGGGCAGCGTCACGGATTCGAGCATCTGACCAATCACGCCGTCGGTGAGCACGTAGACTGGCGAACGATACTTGTCGGCGAGGTCGAACGCGAGTCCCGCGAAGTCGCACATTTCCTGCGCAGACCCTGGTGCCAGGACGATGACCTTGTAGCCGCCATGCCCGCCGCCTTTGGTGATTTGGTTATAGTCGGATTGTTCGGGGGCGATGTTGCCCAGGCCAGGACCTCCGCGCATGACGTCGATGATGACGCAAGGCAATTCCATCGTGGCGATGTAGGAAACGCCTTCTTGCTTGAGGCTGATACCGAGTCCCGAACTTGCGGTCATGACGCGCCGTCCAGCGGAAGCCGCACCCATCACCATGTTGATGGACGCAGTCTCGCACTCTGCCTGCAGGAAGGTTCGCCCCAGGAGCGGGAACTTCTCCGCCGCAGTCTGCGCGATTTCGCTGGCGGGCGTGATGGGATAGCCGAAAAAGCAGTCGCAACCGGCGAGCAATGCGCCGTAAACAACCGCTTCGTTGCCCTTGAGCAGCAGTTTATTGCTGTATTCCATGGCTTATTCCTCCCCTTTGATTTCATAGACGGTAATGGCACCAGGCTCCGGGCAGGTGTAGAAGCACATGCCGCAGCCAATGCACCCCTCGCCGACATATTCGGCGTAGGGCACACCCATCATGTTCAGGGAGGTCCCCAGTTTGAGCAGTTTCTTCGGACATGCGTTGACGCAACGCCCGCAGCCCTTGCACTCGTCGGGTTCCGGATGACACCGAAACTTCTTTTTGACAACTTGAGTCATAGTAACCTAACTTTCCTCAAAAAAGCCATTTTTAACCTGTGAATGCCGAAATATTACTATACATTAAAAACTGCATTTTTCAAGCAGTTCCACCACGATTTCACATCCCAATTCACACCACCCGGACAAAACACAACCTTCCCCCGTTTTTGCCCTCCCCTCCCCCCGCCAGATTGCCGCAAACCTGGTTTGCAACAGTGTTCCCACCCCAATCCCCCACCCCACCAGATTGCCGCAAACCCCGTGTGCGGTTCGTGTTCTCCC
>JAFRLI010000135.1 GCA_017431255.1 Victivallales bacterium | reverse complement strand
GTAATGCCTCACCGATTGATATTGCCTCTGGCGGCGAGCTGAGGCAGATCCATAGGCACACTGCCCCCAGGTTCGGGAGTGTTTTCTCATCTATGTGCATGCTATGCTGACTGGGACTGGGATGCCTTGGGAGGCTCCCTTCGTCTCTTCCTCAGCGTGGTGTCCGGTTCGGGCAATGCGGCGGCGACATCGGCATCCGGATTTCTGGCCAGCATGTCAAGGACATCCACAAGCCATTGATAGGGATCGCCGCCTCTGATTCTCACGGTCATCAGGACGCTTGTAATGACCTCCCTGTTCCTTGCGCCGTTTCGCCCCTGGCTTCCCATGCTGATCTTCCTTGCGATGACGGTCGGCCTGATGGCACGCTCCGCCGCGTTGTTGTCGCATTTGACCCGCCTGTCCTCCACCCATTCGAAAAGGGATTCCCACTTCTCCCTCCAGATGTCCTGATACCCCTGCACGCCGGGATCCCTTGCCTCCGCGAACACGATCTTCCTTATTCGCTCCTTGATTTCCCGCGCCTTCCCGTAGTATTCGCCGTCGGGGATGGCCTTGTCGGCGCACAGCCTCATGCTTTCCGCAAGCAGCGGGAGGAGGGCGTCATGGAACCGCGTCACTTCGTCGGGGGGCTTTCCCTTCTCCTCCGAGGAGGCCAGCAGCTTCTTCAGATCCCGCTTCAAGTGCTCGAAGCAGTACTGGTGCCGCACGTCCAGCGGCGAGTAGCCGCTGAAGCGGTCCGAGCTGACGATGGTCCTTCCGTCACATGCCCGGCATTCCTCCAGCGGCGTCGGGCGGTGGAAAGGCGCGTCGGCGCGTTCCCCGTCCTCCTTCGCGAAGGCCGTCCTGGCGGGGGCCTTCCCCTCCGCGTACCCGAAGAACTCGGCGGGCACGGAGGAGGAGCGCGTCCCCGGGAAGAGATGCAGCTCGACATTCCGGTTGTGGAAGACCCACGAATACCCCTTGACGCCATCCGTCCACCAGCTGGTCTCGTCCACGTGGACGTTGAACTGCCTTGCCGTCTCCAGCCTTATCTCCTCGAATGCCGGAAGGAGTCTGGCCGCCACCATGTCCATCATGGAGAAGAAGGCGCCCTCGCCCACGCCAAGCTCCCTTTCGACGTCGCCCGCCGTGTGGCCGTGGACGTAGTGCCTGACGGCGCCCGCAGCCAGGAAGGTGTTCGAGTAGGACATCCGCTTCAGGACATCCGCAGGCCTTGCGTAGACGACCTTGCCGCATGCCCTGCACTTGAATATCCCGAGCCTCGACACCACGTGCTCGGTTCTTGCGGGGATGTAGCGGTCGTATTCGCGCACGCGCTCGCCGATCTTGGACAGCGCCATGTCCTTGCAGCACGGGGCGTGCACGGAAGTGTCAAGGCATGTCTCCTGCTTCACCTCCACGCCGGATTCGGCGAAGCGGCGGCGTCCGTGCCCCTCGTGGCCTTGTCTCGCACCGCCTTTCCTGTCCTGCTTCTCCTGCGGAGAGTTCGCCCTGAACGGGCGGTTCATGGAAGGCGCGCCCCCTTCCCCAAAGGGGCTTTCCTTTCCGTTCCTGACGTTCAGCCTGCGCTTCAGGCTTTGGTTCTCGCGCTGCAGTTCCGCATTTCTCCTTTGAAGCGCGTCGTGCTCCGCCGTCAAGGCCGCCTCCCTCTCCCGGACCTCCCGAAGCTCGGACGAGACGGCGGCCAGGGACGCCTCCGCCTCGACGCGCCTCCGGTGCGCATGGTCCCGTTCCTCCCGTGCCAGCGCCACCTCCGAATTGCGCATGTCCAGCTGTCTGCGGAGAGCGGATATGCACTCCGACGAGGCCTTGTTGTCCGCGCGGAGCGTCTCAAGGCATCGTCGGGAGAAGGCGAGCTCCTTGCGAAGCTCCTCGGCAGGGTCGGATTTCTCCTGGACATGTCCTGATGCCCAGTAGAAGGTGGCGGGGCGTTTACGAACGTGTTTCTTCACTTGACCTGCTTCGCCCTCCTGCCGGCGCCTGTGCGCCCCGGCGAACGAAGCTTCAGCAGGGCAAGGTTGATTTCGGAAATCCTGTCCAGCAGGGCAAGAATGCGGTTGTACGCATCCACGGCGGCCGCCGCGTCCGCCTCAAGGCACCGGGGCACGTACTGCTGGCATTTCCGTCCGTTTCTCATTATCGAGAGGCAGGTCACGGGGCCGTGCTTCTCGCCCGCGTGGCATCTGCATCCGGGCCGCGAGCAGGTCAGATATCTTGAGAAAAGCGACCCGTGCACCAGGTTGCCGCATCCGGTAACCTCCTTCATCAACAACGCCTTCTCTGCTTCAAGTTCCTTTTCTGTCTGTTTCATGTGTGCCTCCTTGGCTGACAACATATATAATATCACCTGTATTTCGTGATATGCAAGCAGGAATCTCAAAAAAAAGAGAAAAAATGCGAGAAAGTCAAAAAAACGTCCTGCGTGCTCCATGGGCGAATCACACAGGACGGTCCTTGTCAAAAGGGAGGTATGTCAAGGCGACATTGGATTGACTATGGGACTATGCGTCAATATCAATCGGTGAGGCATTACACCTAGAAAACCTAGAAAACCTAGAAAATAGTCTTTGGCTATTGACTTTTGGAAAATCTTTTGTATAATAGGATATTATGGAGTTCAAAGAGGAGAAATGAAAACACGTTTGCCAAAGGAGACAGTGACATTTATGAAAAAGAGATTCACGCTCATCGAGTTGTTGGTCGTGATAGCGATCATTGCGATTTTGGCGGCAATGCTGCTGCCTGGTCTGGCCAAAGCACGTGACAAGGCGCGCACCATCAATTGTGCAAGCCAGTTCAAGCAGATTGGCACCTACTTCCAGATGTACGTGGGAGACTACGACGGCGTCATCTTCGCGTGCTCCTCGAACCGCAAGGCTTCTAACACCAAATGGATGGACCTTCTCTGGCTGGACTACATCGGCTCCGAAGGCTCCGCCAACGCCATGGGACAGACCAACATGGACTGGATTGCCATGAAGGTCAAGCAAAACAACAAAAGCAACGTTTTCCTGTGCCCCTCCCAACCCTATCGCGATACGACACATATGGAAATCATGAGTCAACGCCACTACGGAATCAACATCGTGGGCTTTGCTTCCGATGCTTTCTTCACGGGTGACAACGGCTCCGTAACCCCCAATTCCAATGCCATTATCCGCCGCGTCGGCGCAATCAAGAGCCCGTCTGGACGCGCGGCGTTCATGGACGTCGCCCGCGGCACCCCGGAATCTGGCAAGACCTGGCAGAACATGGGCGTTCAGAATCGCGGTGGCCTGGTTTGCAATGGAGAGGTGGCACGCCACAATTCCAAATCCAGTGTGAACTTCGCCTTTGTGGACGGACACGTCGAAACCCTCCTCATCAACAGCCTGCCCTCCAGCTATACTGCTACACCGGGCGGCTATTTCTGGGCTACTGGTGCAGCGACAGACCCGACTGGATACTACTAGTCCATACGAACCCCACAGGTCGAACCCTGCGTTTTCCCAAGGACCGCGTCATGCCGACGCGGTCCTTTTTTACGTCCGTGTCTCGTCCGTTTTCTAGGCATTTTTCGGGGTAGTCTGGTTGCGCAGAAGGGAGAGATGTGTTATTTTATGTCAAAGAGGAAAACCAATATGGAAACGGAAACGAACATTGCACAAGAGAAGGTAAAGAATATTTGCGTGGTTCTGGGTATGTGGCTATGGAACGTCTGGGAGCGCGTAGTAACCCAGCATTATCCGTTGGAGTATCATTCGGGAAAGATTCCGAAACCTGTCATTCGCCTGACACCTGGTCTGTCCCAACTGGGCCTTTGGTGCGGCAGGACTCAAAACACCATTGAAATCCAGTACGAACTCACCATGAATCATCCATGGTACGCCGTCCTGGATGTCTTCCTGCATGAGGTTGCCCATCAACTGAAAGAGGTCCTGTATCCCGAACGAGACGAACCCGTCCATGGCCCTACTTTTCGACGCATCTGCCACACCATCGGCGCCAATCCAGCCGCCTCTTCCTCTATGACCGAACTCGATTCCCGCATCTTCTCCGAACAGGAGGAAAAACTAGGAAGCGATTCCCTCATTGGCAAGGTTCGCAAACTCCTCAATCTCGCACAAAACGCCACCGAAAACGAGGCCGAGGTCGCCCTCTGCAAGGCACAACTCCTTATGGCAAAACATGGTCTTTCCCAAGAGGACCTCGACTGCGAGGACGCCTTCGTCACCATCAGCGTCGGCTCGCCCGTCGCGAAATCCTCCTTCGAAAGCAATATGCTTGCGAACATTCTCACCGAGTTCTGGGCCGTCCAGTGCATCTGGATTCAGGTTCCTGACATTGCCACGCTGAAAATGTCGCAAATACGCAATGTCAATCCCAGCCCCTTGCAAATCCTCACTATTTGCGGGACCATCACGCATGTCCGCATCGCCTCGTATGTGTACGACTTCGTGCAGCATTACATTTTCCGCAACTTCACCGAGGCCGTCACCAGGGGCATCTGCAAGCATGGCGCCCGTGCTCGCCGCGACTTCGCAATCGGCGTTCTTACCGCACTCCGTGAACGTCTGCGGGGCCAGTGCGAAAACAAGGAGGCCTACGCTCTCATCCATGCCGGCGATACCGAACTCCACTCCTATTTCTGGAGACGATTCCCCTCTCAACACAAAAACAGCGGCCACAGCGTCAAAACCAACCAGGCCGCCATCAATGCCGGCAAGACTGCCGGACGAAAATTGCAAATCAATCCAGGACTTGAAACCTCTAGCAAATCACCGCGTCAACTGAAGCAGTGACCAAGGAGAACATCATGGCGGACATCACCATCGCAGAACTTCCGAAACTGTACGAAAACATGGATGAGGCGACCATCGGGCCGTGGCTCGTCCAAGTCGGTGCCACCGTTCACAAGGGCGATCAACTCGTGGAACTCATCACCGACAAGACTGTGCTCGAATACGAGTCACCATGTGATGGTGTCCTGCTCGCCATCTATGCCGAAGAGAAGAGTACGGTTCCGCAGGGATACGCGCTCTGCGCCATCGGTCCCGCTGGTACGCAGGCGCCCGATTTGAGCGAATCCAATGCCGCCAAACTTCAGGCCCATCTCAAGGACAATGCCCTTGACATCGACATTGGTTCCTTCGCGCACACCGCCCCTGCTGCTCCAGCATTCAAGGCCGCGCCCGCCGCCAAGGCATTCGCAAAGCAGCAGAATGTCTCCTTGGAAAAGGTCCACGCCTTCTGCAAACGAGATACAATCCATCGCAAGGATGTCGAAGACTATCTCGCCAGCATTGCCGCCGCCAAACCTGCACCCGCGCCTAAACCTGCGGCAGCGACCACGCCGACCGCCGCAGACCCCATCGCCAAGCGCGTTGCCCTGGTCACGGGCGCCAGCGGCTCCATCGGCTCCGAAATTGCACGACAACTCGCCACCGCAGGAATCGCACTCGCACTCCACGCAAACAGCCATCCGGAATCCCTTCAGGCACTGGCACAGGAACTCACCGCCGCAGGCGCAGAATGTGCCGTCTTCCAGGCGGACTTGACCGACGCCAACGCATGCAAGTCCCTCGTCGCAGATGTCCTTGCCAAGTTTGGACGGCTGGACATTCTTGTCAACAATGCAGGCTGCATTGCAGACGCGACCGTTGCTTTCATGACCGACGAGCAATGGCAACGCACACTGGCCGTCAATCTAACGGCACCGTTCCTGCTGACGCGCGCCGTTTCGATGGTGATGGCGCGCCGACGCTGGGGACGCATCATCAACATGGCTTCCGACGCTGGACGCATGGGCGCCGCAAACCGCGCGAACTACGCCGCTGCCAAGGAGGGACTCGTTGGCTTCACGCGTTCTGCAGCGCGCGAACTCGCAGGGCTCGGGGTGCGTGTCAATGCCATCAGTCCTGGTTTCATCGAATCTCCCATGACAACTGGCATCCAAGACAAGCGCAAGCAGGAACTCCTCCACAACATCCCCGTTCGGCGCTTCGGGAACCCCGCAGATGTCGCCGCGCTCGTGGTGTTCCTCGCCTCCGACGCCGCCGACTACATCACAGGACAGGTCATCTCCGTAGACGGCGGCCTCTTCATTGGATAGCACCTAAGGGGACACGGTCGCGCAGCCGTGCCCCCTTTTCTGCAGCATTCCAAACTTTTCTGAAATTTTTCAACTTTTTTTTACAAAACTATTTGCAAAGTGTAAAAGAGTGATTATTTTGTTTAATTGCTTGCATTGAATGTGAAGAAGGGCCTTGCTTGACGATTGCCAAACCATTGAGATTCACCTTTTTGAGAGCACATCAAACAAGCGCCTGGGTCTGATGCCCCTTTCTCAATAGGAACCCGGAAAGCAAAAAAAGCGGTTCCAAATGCCTTAGGAGTTGAAACACAAAATGGGCAAAAATCTGTATGTTGGCAACCTTGCCTACGCCGTCACCGATGAAGACCTGAATGCACTGTTTGCGCAGTTCGGCACTGTTACCAGTGCCCGCGTTATCAAAGACCGCGAGACGGACCGCAGCAAGGGCTTTGGATTCGTTGAAATGGCAAATGACGCAGAAGCACAAGCCGCCATCGACAACCTCAACAACAAAGAAGACCATGGCCGTACCCTTACGGTCAACGAGGCAAAGCCCCGCGAGCCTCGCCCCTACCATCCGCGTGGCGGCTTTGACCGTCACTAATTGACACTCGTCAATCCCACTCAAACGACCCGTTGTGACTCCACAACGGGTCGTTGTCGTTTGCTACTAGACGGGCTAGATGTGCTAGACGGTGCTAGAGGTGCTAGACGGTGTGGGGGGTGGGAGCGTGCCATCGTGTCGGTTTTGCAGGCTACACTCCGCGTGGCACAAAATCGCAATTCGTGACAAAAAAGCGAGGAAGGGATTTGCAAAAGCGAGAAAGCAGAGTAAATTAAATATTGACTTGTTGCCAGTGTAGCTCAGCGGTAGAGCATCGCATTCGTAATGCGGCGGTCATCGGTTCAAATCCGATCTCTGGCTCCATTTGGGCGCCTGGAATCGCACGATTCCAGGCGTTTTTTTTATTGTCGAGGCTCATTTTTCCTCGGTATGAAGGGCCTCAAAGAGTTCTTCCGTTTTATTGCGGAGGCGATTGGCATTGCGGGCACCAAGTCGCAGGAAGAGTTTCTGGACAGGGGCAAGTTGCTGGAGTTTGGGGTCTTTCCACTGATAGATTCCCTTGTCAGGATCGACGAGTTCCATCGGTTGGTCTTCCAGAAAGACGGGAGTGGTGCGCAAAGTGTTCAATGCTTCGACGAGCATGTCGCGCGGGGTTTTCCCTGCGTAGCCGAGTTTTTCAAGGCGTTCCATGAGAAGGCCATCCAGTTCTTTCCAGATGGTGGCAACCTTCTTGGTGTCGATGGAACAATAGAGGTCGATCACGCCGTCGTAACGGGCGGCACATTCGGGAGAAAGATACCATCCATCTTCCTTTTCCACGGCAGAGAAACGTACGGAGGAACGGAGTTTCCCAAGGGATTTGACGGGAATCGCGCCGTGGGCGACTTCATCGAGGAAGAGGACGAACCGCTGCACGAAGTCCCCTTCGAGGAAGGAGGCCCAGTGTTCGTGCGAAGAGAGCGGGGAGACGAGTTCGCGCACATCTGGAGGAAGGGGTTCCTCGGGAAGAGTGACGATTTGCTGTTCGGTCGGTTCTTCGACTTTTGGAGGAGCGTCTGGTTTCTCCGTTGGCTGCACGACGGGTGGAGGAGTCACAGTTGGCTCCTCAGTATGGTATTTCCGATACAGGAATGCACAAATGCCAGCCAGCAGAATGGGTGGCAGAAGGAACAGAATGGCTTTTTTGCAGGTAGGATTCATGGGATGGGTTGAAATAGTTGCAGGAGGCTTTGCCCCTGTCGCATAGCGAGAGTGGAGAAGATGGTCCAGGCGCGGGACCATTGCGCGGAGGCGAGAAGCATCGCCAACAATAATATAGCACTGTTGCAGACAAGAATGAGAGCCATGGAGAAAGTTGGACCAAAAATATGAAGATCCGCTTGCGTATGAGAGATGGCGACAACGGTCATCAGGCAGTGATAGGCGTAGGCGAGACCGACCACAAAGGCAAAGACGAGCACTGCCCACGGGGGAGATGGAAAGACAAACAACTGCGTCAAGCCAAAGATTCCCATTGCTACAATTACATAGAACGGAATGAAATACGGTGCCAGAACAATCCAGGCGTTGGGGTTGTCTACTTGCACGGAACCTTGCAGATTCCCCAGAGTAAAGCGCCCTGTGCGCCGCCTGAACAACTTTGCAACGAGAAAATGGGTCAATTCGTGTGCAAAGACATAGACGGCAGGGAAACGGAAGAAATAGAAGAAGAGAAGTCCGTCAAAGAAGGCCAGGAGACTGACAAGGACCTCGCGGGAGCGCAGGACGGGTCCAGCGAGGTAACCGCAAGTCAGCAGAAGCATGGCTGTGAGCCAGTACGACAGGATGGATAGAAGAATGCGCAACGGCTACATCTTTCTGCGGTGGGAGATGGCGGAGGCGAGGGTCGCGGCGTCTGCATAGGAGAGGTCGGCTCCGACAGGGACCCCCGCCGCGATGCGGGAAACGAGAATGCCGCGAGGTTGGAAGAGACCCGCGAGATAGTGTGCAGTGGCCTCGCCCTCGACGTCTGGCGTGGTGGCAATGACCAGTTCGGAAACGGAATGTTCTTGAAGGCGTTGTTCCAGTTTTGCGATGTTGAGGTCCTCGGGACCGATGCCATTGAGCGGGGAGAGTTTCCCGCCGAGGACGTGGTAGAGACCGTCAAAACTTGCGGATTTTTCGATGGTGAGGATTTGGGTAACGTGCTCAACAACGCAGATGATGTCATGTCGTCTAGCAGGAGATGAACAGATGCTGCAAGGTTGTCCAGCAGGTGCAAAGTTTCCGCAGACGGGGCAGGAAACGACCTTCTGGCGAAGTTCGGCAAGAGTTTCAGCGAACGCGGCGACATCGTCTGGCTTCCAAGACATCAGGGCGAGGCCCAGGCGTTCTGCCGTGCGCTTTCCAATGCCTGGAAGGTGTGCGAAAAAGCCGATGGCGGCGTCCAGTGCCTCTGGATATTTGCTGGACAAACTGGCGTCTGGCATATGTGCTCAGGTTCCTTCGGTTTTATCGGGAATGCGTGCTTCGACAACGGCGGTTCCCAGGACGGCATTCAGGTGCTGAATGAACGGCGATTCCTGCACGCGTTGGAGTTCCAGAAAGTTCGCCGGATGTAGTTTGACCTTCCCGTCCATCCACTCGGCGAGTGTGACAATCACCTTGCCTTTGATTTTGAGCGTCTCCATGGCACGTGACAGCAGTTCGCGAGACGCTCCCAGATTCAGGTAGTTGATTTCGTCAGGCGTAAGTTGCCGTGGCTGATAATTCAAGTGGAGACCGCTTTTGTCCAATGCGGTCGGCTGCAAACCTGCTACGATGTCCGCCAGACGTCCTTCATCTCGCGACAACTCCGACACTTTCTGAATCAAAAGATTGTGTGCGCTCTCGGGAGTTAGAACATCGTCTGAAACCTCGTTGTCTTCCACCTCGTCAGGCATCGCCGAACGGTCATCTTCGTCAATGTCGCATGTCAACGACTCTTCCGAGGCCGCCGCCAGCAAATCATTGTCGCTTAACTCCTGAACAGGCTCTGGCACGGGGACAGGTTCTGGTTCGGGGTCTGGTTCAGGCACGGGCTCTGGTTCGGGCGCGGGCTCTGGTTCGTGCGCGGACTCTGGTTCGGGCGCGGGCTCTGGTTCGGGCGCGGGCTCTGGTTCGGGCGCGGGCTCTGGTTC
>JAFRLI010000013.1 GCA_017431255.1 Victivallales bacterium | reverse complement strand
TGCTCTAGATGCTCTAGATGCTCTAGAGATTCTAGAGGCATAACCACAAAACGGTACGAACCATTTATGGAAAAAGAATCGAATCAACGTGTGATAGCGGCCGTGCGTTCGGAGGAGGACTTCGAGGCAGTTGCGAAGTCTCCGGCACGGATGGTGTTTTTGCTGCAAGGGAACATCTGCAAGTTGTCGGAGCAGTGTCGTATGCTTCGAGAGGCGGGGAAGCAGGTGTTTTTGCATATGGACCTGGTGGATGGTCTCAAGGGGGACGATTCGGGGATGAAGTTTGCATCGCGGGAGTTCCATCTGACGGGGATCATCAGCACGAAGGCGACTTGCCTGAAATTGGCGAAAGAGGTGGGGCTGCTGGCGATTCAGCGCGTGTTCATGCTGGATACATCGGCATTGAAGACCGGCGTTCTGCACGCAAAGAATTGCAAGCCAGACTTTGTGGAGGTTTTGCCGGGGATTTCGCCGCAAATCATTCGATTGGCGGTGAAGGAGTTTCAGGTGCCAATTATCGCTGGCGGGCTCATTTCCAATTGGGAGGACGTGGAAGGCGCCATCTCCGCCGGAGCCGCTGCCGTATCCAGTTCTCACCGTGAATTGTGGACACAATCCCCGGAAAGGAGCCACCCGTGAGAATCTTCCGCAATCCACGCGTCTATATCTATCTGTGCGGCATTCTGCTGACCGTGTTCTTCCTGAAATGGCACGAACGGGAACTTCGTGCGCAAGCGCAACAGAATGCCTCCGTGGCGGCACCGGCCCAGAATCCGAATCGGACACCGCTGGCACCCGTTGCCAAGGACGCAGAACTGGCCTCGCCCAAGACCCTGCCCCGTCCGAAACTCTACCTATTCGGGGACACGTCCGAACTGGATATTCCGCTTCTGCGGGAACATCTTCAGAAACAATGTTTCGTCTTGCAGGTGCAAGGAAGCGCGGAAGTGCTGAAAAAGGCCTTCGAATTGGAGGCACTCCCCGTCGCCATCCTCTATACGCACGACAACCAGGAACTCGCGCGTTTCCTCCCCCCGCTGGATATCGCCGCTATCGAACAGAAAACCACTCAGGTGCTTGCGCAACAACCCGCTAATCCGTAAGGGATACCCTTATGGTCTTTGGTCGCGAGCCGACGCGGATTCCCGAGAGTTGAGGCGTGAAGGTGTGTTGGAAGAAGGTTTTGGAGGGGAGTTCCTCGCGGAGGAGTTGCTGTCGATTGAGGACTTGCCATTCGCCATTGTTGGCACGTTCGACCCAGACCACGTCCACGCTGTGGACTGTTCCCTGAAGTTCCTTCCCACTTTCCGCAACCGCTTTCCCAAGACGCATCTGCTGGAGAAATACCCCTGCGCGTTCGCCTGCGAACTCTAGGCGGTCATGCTGTTTCGTGTCGAAGAATCCTTCCCAGCCGCCGATGCGGTCCTCGCGCAGTCCCAGGGACTTCTGGATTTCCTTTTCCCAAGCGGGATTGCCTCCCGGCTGGGATTCCTGCTGGAGGGCGATTCCCTCGTGGACTGTCATCTCGCGAAGGTCGAATACGACAATGTCATAGAAGTCGGCGGGCAATTTTTCGAAGGTAGCGGTTTTTCCGTTATTGGATAGTTTTGCGAGGCGTGGCTTGAAGGCGTTGCGGTCCTCTTCCTTAGTATCGGTACGTTCTTTGCGGTCTTTGCGGTATTTGCGTCCCCAGGCGACGACCATCCGCTGGTCGGACGCATCCGGAAAATGGAGTTCCAGACGTCCCGGCGCGTCGGGTAGTTTCTCCAGGTCTGCATACAGATAGGTTCCGACGGGCACATACGAACCGCCGGCGAAGATTCGCAGAACCAGACCAAACAGGAACACAAGCAGGTATTTCTTCATTTGACGTGGCTGGCGGCCTTTTCGGCCAGCGGGTGGTTGGGATATTCTTTGGCAAACTTGCGCCAGAGTTCCTGTGCGCGTGCGGAGTCCCCTTTGGCCTGGTAGAGGTTCGCAAGTTGGAACTCGACATCGGGGAGGTTGGGGAGAAGCGGGTCGGCCTGAATGGCGGAGGTGAGTTCGCCGATGGCGCCATCAAGCCAGCCGCGCTTTTGGAAGCAGAGGGCGCGTGCGAGACTGTAGGAACCATTGCCACGGTCCTGCGGAGAATCTGCAATCCATTGGCGCATAAAGCGTTCTGCGTCCAAAATGCGGTTCTGCTTGAGCAAGTCCTCGACGCGTGCGCGAATGGAAGTCCCCCGGACGGTGGCGATGCGGGTTTCCTGGCTTTTGGCCTGGTATTCGAGGAGTTTGTTGAAATGCTTGCGTGCCTCCTCCAGTTGTCCGGCCTGGAGTGCGATGTCCATACGCGCGGCGGCGAGGGCTTTCCCGTCTCTGGGGAGTCGGGGCGCGCATTCGGCGAGGAAACGTTCTGCGGTTTTGAGGTCCCGTAGCCGGAAGATGGCAAAGTCGAGTGCCTCTTCGAGGAGTTTGGCGAGGGCCCAGGGTTTGTTGGGTTGTTTCAGAAGGAAGTTGTAGGCGGCGAGGGATTTTTCGGGTTTGTGGGCAGCGGCTGCGCGTGCGATGGCGGTCATTGCTTCGACGCGCTGCTCGTCGGAGAGGTCCTCCTGTTTCAGGAGGCGTTCGGCGACGGGGAGGACGCGCTCGTCCAGAGGCTGCAGGTCGTAGAATGCCAGAAACCCGGCGAGTTCGACGGAGTCCCGTACCTGCGGTGCGACCGCCTCCAACTGGTCTGCCATCCGTTGCCAGTCCCCCTGATTGTTCACATGGAGCATGCGCGGTGCCTTTTGCGGGAAGGTGATTTTGCCGGTCGCGGCAACGCCACGCACGTCGCATTTGACCGGGACCGCCTCCAGCGTCCCGAAGACCCGCGAGATTTTCGCGCCCTTGAGACGGACCCCGTCCCCAAACGTCCAGACCGCCTCGTCGCCGCTGTAGGTTTCAAGGAAGGTCTGGGTGAGTTGCATGTTCTCCATCTGCATGTAGCCCGTGTGCGTGAACTTGAAGAAGGGGACGGCTGCGCCGTTGTTGCCTTCGAGGCGCTGGAGGGTTCCGTCGATGCACTGCACGAAGTCCCCTGGCGGGACGAAGGCAACGCGTGGTTCGGGAAACCACTCCCCGAGGGCAATCGCGAACAGGCTTTCATAGTTCACGCCGACGAGACGGATGGAGTGCATTCCCTGCTCCAGGCGGAACTCGCGTCGGTTCTCGCCCCGGGAGGAACCGTAGACGCCGTTGATGCCGTCACGCGAGATGACCAGACCGCCGTCCAGGAAGAAGTACCCGGCATCGTCGCAGGCGAGGAAAAGGTGCCGTGTTTGCGTTTTTTTCACGTGCATGGTCGCCTCGATGGAGACGATGAAGCGTTCGCAGGCGTCGACGGGGTTGCAGACCTCCACGATGCTCTTCATCGGGAGACGTCCCAGAAGTTCTGCATGCGGGAGAGCCTTCACGATGTCCGCCCACTTGGATTTGCCGTCCAGTTTTTTCGGGAGGGCGTAGATGGAGGCGATGGGCGGGGTGAGGTCGATTTTTGCCTGGGGAGCGCGGAGCGCGGACCCGAAATAGGCAAAGATTCGCTTGCCGTCCTGCGGGATGACCTGGATGAGGGTGGAATCGGGATAGCATTCGCCGAGGCGCCGCGAGAGGAGTTGGTGCCCCTTGTCGTCAAAACAGAAGACATCGGTTCCGTCCTTGCCGATTCCTTGCACGGGGATTTTGAGGAGGACGCCGGAGGCGCCCGGTTCTCCCTTCCAGGTGAACGAGGCACGGTAACGGCTGGGGCCGTGGTGCCAACGTTGCGCCAGAAGGGGTAGCGCGCATAGCAGGAAAATGGCGAGGACGGAACGGCGCATCGGAGATTAGACGAGGTTGGTGTGAGTGTCCTGGGCAATCATCTTCGCCTTCTTCCCGAAGATCACGGGAAGCAGACGGATACCGCAGACGAAGACCAGCAGCGAAATCAAAATGCCGCCAAACAGCGCAAGTGTGTTGCCGCTGACGTAGGAGACCATCAGACCAGCAGCAATGTACCCGATGCCCGCGCAAATCGCGCAGAACAACGCATACGGCAACTGGGTTGCGACGTGCTCCAGGCAGGGGCATCCGGCACCGGTCGCGGAGAGGATGGTCGTGTCAGAAATGGGGGAGGTATGGTCGCCGAAGACTGCGCCGCCGACGGTGGCGGAGATGGAGACGAGAGAGGCGTTCAGAAGGGTGATGTCATCCGCGCCGTGTGCTTTGCAGAGACCGATGACGATGGGGAGGGTGATGGGAATCATGATGGTCATGGTTCCCCAACTGGTGCCCGTCGAGAATGCGATGAGGCAGCCGAGGATGAACACCACGAGCGGGAGAAGCCAGAGCGGGAACTCGCTGGCGGTTGCAAGGTGCGAGAGGTAGTTGGCGAGGCCAACGCCGCCTTCTGCGGGGGAACTCTTGATGACGCCGCCGATGGTCCAGGCGAGCGTTAGGATGACAAGCGCGGGAACCATCGAACGGATGCCGCTGATGACAGCGTCGCCAAACTCACGCAGGGAGATGAGACGGCGTGAGAGGAAATAGATGTAGCTGAAAATCATCGTGACGATGATGGCGTAGAAGAGTGCGTAGGACGCATCTGTATCGCGGAACGCCTGAAGGACGGAGCCCTCCGTCATGCCCTGGTAGAAGGGAACGGGATTTTCGGCCTGCTTGCTGGCGAGATACCAGGTGGTGGCGGGGAAGGCGAGGATGGCGGTCACGATGAGGAAGAGGAGCGGGAAGAACATGTCGCAGGCGCGTGCTTTGGAACCCGTGTCAGGGATGTTTTCGACGGAGTTCTTGCCGTAGGTCTCTTCGTCAAAGAGACCTTTCCCGGAAAGTGCGCGTTCTTCGGATCGGGCCATGGGGCCGAAGTCGAGATTGAACAAGCAGACGCAGACGACCATGAGGAGGGTGAGGATGACATACAGGTTGTAGGGGATGAGGCGGCAGAAGAACTCAAATTCGGAGACGTTCAGAGAATCGAATCCTTCGGCTTTGCGAAGGAGGCTCATGACGGTGACGACCCAACTGGAGACGGGGGCGATGATGCAGATGGGTGCCGCAGTGGAGTCAAGGATGTAGGAGAGTTTTGCGCGGGAGACCTTGTGCTCGTCGCAGATGGGGCGCATGGCGGTGCCGATGGAGAGGCTGTTGAAATAGTCGTCGATGAAGATGACGATGCCAAAGAGGAAGGTGCAGAACAAGGCTGCTTTGCGGGACTTGATTTTGGAGACCATCCAGGAACCGAATGCCTTGGCCGCGCCCGTCTTGTTGAGAATGGCGACAAAACCGCCGAGGAGTGCACAGAAGAGAAGGATGCGGATGTTCCAGCCGTCATTCAGGGAGGAGGCGATTTTGTCCGTAAGTGTGGTGATGGCGGGCACGGGGGAGCCGTGGCAGACGATGAGCGTTCCCGACAGAATGCCAATCAGCAGGGCGAAGAGAACGTCTTTGAAGATGAGCGCAAGCGCAATGGTTAGGATTGGCGGGACAATGCTCCACAAGCCCATGTTCAGACTTTCCATTGAAATCTCCTTGGTTAGTGACTTTGAGTTGAAGAAACGATGAATTGGATGGGAAAACTAGAGGTTCTAGAGAATCTAGAGAATCTAGAAGAGGAGTGGTTGGAAGAATTGAGGTGCGTGGAAGTTGGTGGGAGTGAGGGGTGCCCAGGTCATCCAGCGTGGGTGGCTAGAATCGTCTGCGCAGTGGTAGAAGTTTGCGGTCCAGCGTTGTCCATCCAAAGGAGTCGGGACCTTGCAGTATGGCTGGAGGGTTTCGATTGGGAGGGTGAATTGCAGCATCCAGGTGGTGGGGCCTGGCAGTTCCTCGAAGGTTTGAGGGAGGGTGGTGTGGACGCTCACCTTCGTGCCGTGTTCCGGAGGAATGCGCGTGAAGTCCTGGAACCCGTCCGGACGTCGTCGCGGGTTGCGCACGAACTGCATGAGATGGGAACCGCCTGCATTCATCTCCAAGTTGAAATAGCCGCCAGCACCGGCCGGGTGGAAAAAGAACTCCACGCAGGAGTCTTTCCAGACCTCGGACGCATATCCGGAATGGCGCGCGAGCGTGTAGCAGTCTTCGACGCGGTAGAAGCCGTAGATGTGGTCCGCGTCATGGAGCAGACGCAATTGAATGCGTGGACGAATGTCGCACGGTTTGGAGAAGAACGTGAGTTCTGCGGTCTCGGCAACATCCCAGGCATGCCAGTCAAAATCGTTCGTCGGTGGAGATTGGATTTTACGAACGGTGTATTCCATGATTACTTTTGAATGACGCGGGTGCTACAGAGTTGGTCATGCAGGGTGATGTGCTCGTCATTGAAGAATGCCATGATGAACCCGATGAAGCAAATGATGGAGGAGAGAATCTTGGCGAAATATCGTCCAACCGCCTGGCCCGTTGTGAGAAGAGAGCCATCGACATTGACGATTTTGACTCCGCAGATGCTGCGGCCGGGGGTGCTTCCTGTCTTCGTGAGGAAATAGACCTCGTAGATGAGATACACGATTCCCTCAATCAGTTGCAATATCCTATAGTTGATGGACATGACTCCGTTGATGGACATGACTCCTTTGGCAAACAAAATCCTTGACAGAATCATAAAGGGGATTCCAACGAGCAGGTTGTCCAGAAAGACACCGGCGAAACGTGCTAGGATGCCTGCCGGCACCATCGGGGGCGGTTCCGTGTGGAAGGGGGTGGAGTAGGGGGCTTGCGAGGTGGGTTGTTGGGGAGGCAGGGAAGGCAGTGCCGGCATTGTGTGGATGGGTTTCAATTGTGCAGGCGGCGCCTCTTGAAAGAGTTCAGCCAGACTGGGGACCGAGCCTGCCTCGGACCAGTTCTGCAACCCTTCGCTCCACACGAGGGTGTTTTTCTGGATGGTTCCCGTGGAAATCAAAGAATGGAGCGTTTCTTCGGTGACGGGACCGTTGCGTTGGTTGTTGATGGCGTAATACCAGTCCATGGGTTCCTCCTGCTAGTTTTGAAAGTCCTCTTCCCAGCGTTTGTCGAGCATTTTATGCGTGAAATGGCTGCGTCCTTCCGCATAGTCGGCGACAATTTGCCCGTGCCCGCATAAAACGTATTTGTACGTGCACAATCCTTCCAGACCGACGGGGCCGCGCGCGTGCAATTTCCCCGTGGCGATGCCGACCTCGGCCCCGAGCCCGTACCGGAATCCGTCCGCAAAGCGGGTGGAAGCATTCCAGAAGACATCGGCGGAATCGACGATGGTGACGAAGCGCGCGGCATGCGCGGCGTCTTGCGTTGCAATCATGTCCGTGTGTCCGGAACCATGGCGATTAATGTGCGCGGCAGCCTCTTCCAGGGAATCGACGAGTTTGATGGAGAGGATGTAATCGAGGTATTCCTTGTCCCATTCATCGTCGGAAGCGGGTTCCAAGTCGGGAACGATGGCGCGGGAGGCGTCGTCTCCCAGCAGGCGCACGTGCTTGGCACGGAGTGCTTCCACAACCGCCGGCAAAAATGCCGCCGCGATGTTGCGATGAACTAGCAGATGCTCCGTTGCATTGCAGACGGAGACGTACTGCGTCTTGGAATCGACCACGAGACGCACGGCCATCGGGATGTCCGCAGCATCGTCGACGTAGGTGTGGCAGATGCCGTCGGAATGTCCCATGACGGCGATTCGAGTGTGGTCCATGATGTAGCGGACGAATGCATTGGAGCCGCGCGGGACGATGAGGTCGATGAGGTCGTCTTGCTGGAGCATTTCATTGACGTCGGCACGCGTTTCGAGCAGGTGCAGCCAGCCGTCAGGGGCACCGGCGGCGGTACTTGCCTCCAGAATGACCTTGGCCAAGGCGCGGTTGGTGTTCAAGGCTTCGCTGCCGCCCTTCAACAGGACGGCGTTGCCGCTTTTCAGGCAGAGCGTCGAAATCTGCACCAGCGCGTCGGGACGCGATTCAAAAATGATGCCGACCACGCCAATGGGACAACTGACGCGGAACAGTTCCAGCCCCTCGTCCAGTTCGGTTGCCTTCTGCGTGACTCCCGTCGGCTCTGGCAGGGCTTGAAGACTCTCCAGACCTGCCAGCACTTCGCCGAGTTTCTTCTCGTCAAATCGAAGACGCTTCAGCAACGGCGTGTCCAATCCCGCGGCCTCCGCCGCAGACAAATCCTTGCGGTTCGCCTCGAAAAGCTCGTTGGCGTGTGTGCGCAAGCCAACGGCAATCGCCTGCAACGCCGCATTTTTCACGTCCGTCGACAATGCCGACAAGCAGACCGCCGCCGACTTCGCCGCAAGACCCATTTCTCGAATGTCCATAGGTTTCTGTCTCCGCAAAAATGATTTTACCACCCCTACAATGTAGCCACCTCTCCTCATTTGTCAAATGAGGGAATTGCAAAACTCTCATCACAACCGCCTTCACGGCGCGGCGCGATGGCTTCCTCGCTCAAACTCGGTGTGGCACCACATCGGGTATTCGCACTTCGCCCTCGCTTGCGGCGTTTTGGCGGTGGAACGGTCGTTTTGCAATTCCCTCAAATAAAAGACGGACAAAACGGCGGAAGGCTATCTCGGGGAACATCCTCAAAATAGGTAATGTGTCAAGTTTCAAGCTGGCATCTCCGTTTTTCCAGTTTTTCTGCATTTTTGTCTGGGAATGCGGTGCTGACGGAAATGTGATTTGGATCGTACGTTTTTTCGACACGACAATTCCCCTGTGAACTAGCAGTTTTCTCAAGAGGTAGTTGCAAAACTCATTTTTGAGTCCACAGAACACACAGAATACACAGAAGGCAAGCCGCCGGATTGCACTTTGTATTTTGTTTTATCTCAAGTGTTTGGTCGCGGGTAGCGCGGACACACAGGT
>JAFRLI010000134.1 GCA_017431255.1 Victivallales bacterium | reverse complement strand
GGCGCTAGAGGCGCTAGAGGCGCTAGAGGCGCTAGAGGCGCTAGCACATCTAGCACATCTAGCACATCTAGCACATCTAGCACATCTAGCACATCTAGCACATCTAGCACATCTAGCACATCTAGCACATCTAGCTACTTCTTTTGGAGGGTAAGGTTGGTAGCGTGGAGCATGTCCTGCTCGATGGTGTGCTTGAGGGCGGAGAGTTTCTTGCGCTGGGCACGTAGTTTCTGGATGGTGGGTTCGTAGGCCTTGGCGGCGGGCGGTGTTTTGGTTTTGAGGAGCGGCGTGAGGTCGGAATCGAAGTCAAGAGCCTGGCAGAGGACGTAGCATTGTCCGAGGAGTTCGGTGGCATCGGGATAGTTGGCTTTCGCGAGGAGTTCCTGCACGCGCTTCTGTAGATGGAGAGGATAGTCAGAGATATGGTAGAGGAGGAGGAGTGCGGCGACTCGGAGGGAGTCCTGCCGTGCCCAGTCGAGCAGTTCGCCCGGAGTCCAGATGCGGTCGTATTTGAGGGCGGGTTCGGGGTCCTCCTTGGGAACGTCCATCGCGTCGTAGTAACGCAGAGTGGCGACGGTCTTGACGTCGTTGATGGGATGGGATTCCTCGTAGAAGAACATCTTGCTGTAGAACTCGTTGACCTCCACGAGGCTCGTGAAACCAGGACCATTGAAGTTCATGAAGACGCGGATATGCGCAATACGTTCGAACTCTTTGACATGGATGGCTTGCAGGAGCACCTCCTGCTCGTACAGGAACGGCGAGGTGACGCGTCGCTGTGCGGTGCGGGAGGCGTTCTTGTCATATTCGGGATTGGGGAGGCGTCGTCCAGGTCCGTTGCGGCGGACGGTGCGGAACGTCTGCCGTTCTGTGGTTTCCTGACCGTCATAGTTGGCGACACGTCCGCCAAAGGTGGAATAATCCCAGCGGGATGGTTTGGAATCTTCTTCGGGGAGTGGGGAGAATCGGTTGAGGCCGAACGCCTGGAGGAGAGTAGCGAGTTCGTGCTGCAGATCTTTGGCGTAGGTGGTTCCGATGCCTGGCGTATCCGAGGAGAAGTTTCCGATGGAGATGGGGCGCACCAACTGGTTCTTTTCCAGTTGTGTCCTTGCTTTCGCAAGCAGTTCCTCGGCCTTGGAACGGGCATTCTGGACATCCTGCGGCAGAGGCGCCGCCACGGGGATTTCGCACATTCGGAGCACCATGGTGCAGATGGCAACCGCAAGCCCCGGATGCCCTTTGATGTCAATTTCCATCTCCTTGCGTGCCGTCTCCAGATATTCTTCCAAAGCACTGGGCAGATGCGAAAAATACTGGGCAACCAGTTCCTGCGACATCTTCTCCGTCCAAGAATCCTGCCCTGGCACGGACATCAGGCGGTAGAGACGCATGGACGAGGTTTCCTGGCGCAAGTTCGCCAGTGCCGTGCGGAAGAAGAGGTATCCGTCCCAGTGGCGGGCTGCGGCGCGATGTGCTTCCAGTGAGGCTTTCCATTGCTCCAGGCGCAATGCCGCCAAATCGGATACCAGGCGCTGGAAACGCTCCTCCGATTTCGCGAGTGCAGTGGTGAATCGCGCGTCCCCGCGCCAGCGGACCAGATTCTGGGAAAGTGTGCTTTCCAATCCATCCAGAATGGCTGCCGTTCCCGCGTCGATTCGTGTCTGTGCTGCGACCAGGCGCTGCTTTTCCGCCAGCAGGGTGCTTTCCGCCCGACCGATGGCACTGGCGACATTGTCCTGCGGGAGGCTTTCACACAATTGCAGGAACTGCGGGAGCGTCGTGTCATCACCGATGGCGGCGAGGGAGAGCTTTTCTGGCAGATTGTTTTTGACGGCAGTGAGGTCGTCCAGGAGTTGTTGGAAGGCGGCGGGGTCCTCCAGGTTGGTTTCCTTTGCTTGCTGAAGCGTTTGCAACAGGATTCGCTTGATTTCGACGACTTGCCCGATGGTGTTCAGTTGCGCACGAAACTCGGCGCGGTGGAATGCGTCGGGATCGGGGATGGTGAGAGTTTGGCGCGTGGTAGCCCAGGCACGGTAGGAGGTGCGTTCGGAGGAGGTGAAGAGGTGTCCTGTCGTGGCGAGGTTTTCGGCGGCGGATGCGGGAATGGTGAACTCTTCGGGACATTCGTTCCGCAGGGTTTCCAGAATGGACGCTCCTTGCTCCAATTTCAGGTTCTGCGAAAATGCCAGCGGTACCAGTTGCGGGATTCCCCCGTCCAGGCGCACCAAAGGCGCACCCTTCTGCAACAGTTCCTGCGCCCAGGCTGCAAATACGCGTTTCCCTGCATGGATTCGTACGCCAGATACCGCTTCGCGATACGACGGGGACAAGTCCTTCCCTGCTTCCGTCTCCAGATACCAGGTCAGCAAGGCATAGATTGCCGCGTCAGGCGTTCCCTGAGGATACGCGGGCACGGGAAGCCCGCTCGAACGGGTGAAGCCCGGCGGCAACTTCGTCGAAAACAGGGCACAGGACCCACAGAACGCCAGCAACAGCGTCGCTGCCAGCGCATATATCTTCCTTCTGCCGCGAATCAACGCCATACACAAGACCGATTACCGGTTCAGGTTGTTCTTCTTGACGTGGTATTCGTGGTCACGCTTCGAGACAACCTCGATGTTGAAAGTGACGGTCTCGCGCGGAGTGCCAGACGGCGTGCCGATGGCCTCCAGTTTGTCCAGCACGTCCAGACCTTCGATGGCTTTGCCGAAGACGGTGTGCTTGCCGTCAACGTCAAGCCAGGGGCATTTCACGAAGCAGAGGAAGAATTGGCTGCCGTTGGTGTTGGGGCCTGCATTCGCCATGGAGAGGATGCCGCGTGCGTCGTGGCGGAGGTTGGAATATTCGTTGTCGAAGCAGTATCCGGGGCCGCCAGTGCCGGGCCGGCCGGTCGCGCCGCGCTTGGAGTTGGGGCAGCCGCCCTGCGCCATGAAGCCGTTGATGACGCGGTGGAAGGTCATTCCCTTGTAGAAGCCTTTTTCCGCCAGCTCGATGAAGTTGGCGACCGTGTTGGGGGCTTCATCCTCGTACAGTTCGACGGTGATGTCGCCCTTGCTGGTCATGATTTTGACAATGGGATTCTTCTCTTGCATGATTTTTTCTCCGTTCAATTCTGCAACGTCTTTTTTGGGAAACTGAAACACACCGCCGCTGGTGGGGATGACGGTGTAGATGCTGCCGACTACCTTGACTTTCCCCTCGTAACTCTGACCGTTCTTCAGCTTGAGGGTGTCGGCGTTCGCGGCGACACCGCACACCAGGCAAATCATCGCAAACAAACGTGTCAACTGCTTTTTCATGCTCTGCTCCTTATGCTTGTTTTGATGCAAACATCTTCTTCTATAATGTAATTCCTTTTTTCACTTCTGCAATCCGGCATGACGTAACAACGGCGGGACATCGTCATTCCTTCAGCAGGGGGAAGATGACATCGGGGCAGTTGGTGGTGATGGAATCCGCGGGGAGGGCGAAGGCGGTCTGGAGTTGCTCCTGCTTGTCGACGGGGCATAGATCGACCAGGACGTTTCTCTGGTGGTACGATTCGATTTCCTCTGCGGTTGCGTCATGGGTCCAGAAGCAGATTTTTCCGAAGACGGGGCCGAAGAGGCTCTCATCCAATGGTTTTTTGAGATATCGTTGTGGAAAGCATTGGAGAAGGACGTCGGGATTCCACTGGTGGACGAGTTGCAACTGGCGTGGGTGGAAGGAGAGGAGGAGGCAGTGGGAGAAGAGGTTGTGGTACTGGCAGATATCGTAGATTTGGCGGGTGCAGGTATCGTTGTCCTCTTTGATTTCGATGAGGAGGTAGAAGTTTGGGTCTTTGGAGAGGATGGCTTCGAGGGTCTCCTCGAAGGTGGGGATTCGAGTGCCTGCGAATTGAGGGGCTTTCCAGGAGCCGAAGTCCAGCTTGCGAATGTCGTCAAAGAGGTAGTCGTGGACGAATCCCGTGCCGTTGGAGCAGCGGTCCACGGTATCATCGTGCGTGACGACGAGTTTTCCGTCCTTGGTGGGATGAATGTCGAACTCGATGGAATCGAGTCCGAAGTCCACGGCGGCCTGGAAGGAAGGGATGGTGTTTTCGGGATACTGCGAACGGAATCCGCGGTGGCCGACGATGGTGAAGTTGTCTTTCATGGATGGAACTGGAGGAAAACTGGTTCGTTAGGTGGTTTTAGAGAGGACGGCTACTTTCTGTACGGCAAGTTCCAGTTTCAGGTCGTGAAGTCCAGGGTAGGCTGCCGCCAGGGGCATGGCGTCATTCCTGCGATACAAGCGTGCTGAACACGCGTGTGACCGTATTTCGTTCCGAATTGCTTTCATGTATTGAATGAAACCTCATTCCACTAGGAAGCAGGTCTCCTCATTTCATTCAAGAGTTGATACATGAAGATACAGGATTCATCGTATGTTGGCTTGATGCGGTTATGTAGTTGCTCTTCTTCTTTTTGAGGAAGTCGATGAAATCCATATTTCTCGTATGTCTTTATCAGATTTTCATAAGGAAGGGCGAACAGATATATCATACAGATTCCAAGGGTTTCCGCATGTTTTTGTATAAAGGGTACTATCAATGAAGAAAAAATGACATCTCCTAGTCCCTTCATTTGGTATTTCTGCGTGTAGGTGTTGTTAAGTGCGAGATTTGCCACTTCCACTCCAGGCAGAGTGTCAAAAAAAACT
>JAFRLI010000133.1 GCA_017431255.1 Victivallales bacterium | reverse complement strand
TCCTGGGGAGCGGTGGCAAGGCATTGCAAGTCCGCGACATGTTCTTCGGGGCGTCCCGAGAACTTTGTGTACATCGTGATTCCAGCATTTCCCGCAGTAAGCATTCCGCCCAGAAATCCCTTGGATTCCACAAGCATCGTCTTCGCGCCGCCGCGTGCCGCAGCCAACGCTGCAACTACACCAGCCGTACCGCCTCCGGCAACAACCACATCCACCGGATCCAGTACCTTCGCGCGGGTCTCCACTACATATTCGCTTCCAGGAGTCAACATGTTCTTCTCGCAAAATCGGATTTCTCATTTCCCTGTTTTTCCCATCTTACACAATAACTGTTCTCCAACCCATTGTCAAATTGATATTTTCACAAAGGACACGATTTTTTCACGACATCGCATTCTTGGTACGACCTTTCCGCCACTCCCGCGGTCTTCTCGCGCAGATTTCCAGTGTGGCAGTTTGCAAACAGGGGAAAATGGCTTATGTTTTTGTGAGTGTTTTTCTAGCATCTCTAGCCCCAAACAATCCCACCTCCAATGAAACGAACGATTTTGTTATTGCTGTTGTGTGCGTGCCTCGCGCGTTGTTACGAAATCAACTGGAAGAAAGCACCGAAGGTTCAGCGTGGCGTGCGTCTGGTGAAGTTGGAACTGGAACAGCCGCGTCTCATCAAGGTGTACATCATGCGCATCGACCTGTCGATGCCTGGCTTGAAGTTCATGGGAACGCCGCCCGCTCCCGACTTCGAGCAACCGATGCCCGACTGGCCAAAGAAGAAGCCCAACGACCCGCCAAAGGTCATTCATACGCATCGCCTGGAAACCACCAAGTTCATGGAGCAAGCACGTCTGCCCAAGAAGGAAGGCGGCCTGGGACGCAACATGATTGCCGCTTTCAACACCACTCCCTGGACGCCCTGGCCCGTCCCTCACGACTGGAAATACGCACAACTCTGCGGCACCAACATCACCAACGGAAAGATTATCAGCAATGGCGACGGGTTCCCCGCCCATTTCATCATCCATAAAAACAACAAAATGGAAATCATCCCCAATCTCGACAACTACAAGTTGAGGAAGCAGGAATACCTGGACGACATCGCCGTCGCCTGCTGCGGATTCGGCATCCTCTGCCTGAAAGGGAAACCCGTGGACATGCCGGGAGAGTACGAGAAGGTACTGATGCCGCGAATGTCTGTCGGCTATGACAAGGAGCAGAGATACCTGTTTGTCGTCGCAGCGGATGGACGCAAGAATGACTGGAGCCTCGGAATGACGGGCATGGAACTGGCGCAAGTGTTCCTTGATGCCGGTGCCTATGAGGCCATCAACTTCGATGGTGGTGGTTCCGCCACCATGTGCTACTGGGATTCGGAAGAGGAGAAGGTCGTCCATGTCAACCACGCCGATGGCGGTCCGAAATCGAACTATGCACGTCCCTGCGCGTACAACATCGGCGTCTATCTTCCCAAGGAAAAAGATAAGAAAAAGGCAAAGGCAAAAGAAACAGAGAAGGACGAAGACAACAAATGAAACGATTGTTTTTTCTAACGTTGCTCCTCTGCGCCGTCGTATCGCAGGGGTTTGAGGTGAACTGGACGAAGGCGAAGACGGTCCAGACTGGGATTTCCTTGCTGTCATTGGAATATACCGAACCGCGTCTTATCAAGGCATACATCATGCGCGTGGACATGAGTACGCCTGGACTGCGTTTCATGGGAACGCCACGGGACCCCGACTGGGGCAAGCCCATGCCGGACTGGAAGGAGAAGAAACCCGAGGCAAAACCCATTCCCATCCATACGAAACGCGAAAAAACCAACGTCTACCTGGAAACCGCACGCAAGCCCCAGCAAGACGGCGGTCTGGGACGCAATGTCATCGCTGCGTTCAACACGACCCCCTGGAGTCCCTGGTGCGCCCCCTGGACCTGGCAATACGCACGCCTTTCCGGAACCAATGTCACCGATGGTGTCGTGCTCAGTTCCGCAAAAGGACACGAAGCCATCTTCGTCGTGCATCAAAACAACCGCATGGAAATCGTCAAATCCCTCGACACCCAAAACGAGGAACTCTTGAAGGACATCGTTCTGGCCTGTAGCGGATTTGCGATTCTGTGCAAAGATGGCGCATTGGCGGAAACTCCCGGCAAATACGAAACAGCCTTGCATCCGCGTCTGGCAGTGGGCTTTGACAAGGAGCAGAAGTTCCTGTACGTTGTCGCCGTGGACGGGCGCAAGGAGGGCTGGAGCCTTGGAATGGCAGGTCAGGAACTCGCGCAACTGCTTCTGGACGCAGGCGTGTCCGATGGCGTGAACATGGACGGCGGCGGGTCGGCGACGATGTGCTACTGGGACGCGGAAGCGCAGAAGACGGTCCTGGTCAACAAAGCATGCGGTTCCGCATTCTACCGTCCCGTCTCCTACAATGTTGGCATCTACCTCAAGAAGGATTAATATGCACGGTCTTTTCATCATCCTCGGCATCATTTTGTGCGGTATCGTCATCACGAGTTGTACCAAGACCGAAAAACCACCGGAGAGCATCGCGAACCTGCCGGCCGGCAAGAAAGTTCTCATCGCGTACTACTCGGAATCCGCCACCAAGAACACGCGCACGGCGGCGCAGTGGATTCAGAAATACGTCGGTGGCGACATGGCGGAACTGGTTCCCGTCACGCCCTACCCTCCGGAATACCGCAAGGTACTTGTGATTGCCCACAAGGAAATCAAGGAAAAGACGACCCCGGAACTGCAACCGCTTGCGGTCAAACCCGAGGAGTACGACATCATCTTCGTGGGAACGCCTGTCTGGTACGGAACCTTTGCCCCGCCCGTGCGGACTTTCCTGGCGGGAACCTCCTGGAAGGGAAAGACGCTCGTTCCATTCTGCACCCATGGCGGCGGCGGAAAGGCGCGTACATTCCGCGAAATGGAAGCCGTCTGTCCCGACGCAAGAGTGCTTCCCGGCCTGGAACTGCGAGGCACCAACATCGTCCAGCGCAAGTTGCGCATCGGCCTGGAAAAACTCTCCTCGCCTGCACAAGTTGCACAGTGGCTGGAGCAACTCCCATGGATGGAGGAACCAATTCCAGAGGAGGTTTCCAAATGAAATACATCGGTGCGCACGTCTCCATCTCGGGCGGTGTCGAAAACGCTCCCTTGAACGCAGCAGCCATCGGCGCAAAGGCCTTTGCGATGTTCACCAAGAACCAGCGCCAGTGGAAGTCCGCTCCCCTTTCCCAAAAGAGCATCGACGCTTTCCAAAAGAACTGCGCCGACAACGGCTTCGCGCCGGAATACATCCTGCCGCACGACGGATACCTCATCAACCTTGGAAACCCCGACGCAGAGAAGCGTGCCATCTCCGTCGAGGCATTCACAGATGAAATGACCCGCTGCCAGCAACTCGGTCTGAAACTCCTCAATTTCCATCCTGGCAGCCACCTCAAACTCATCTCCGAAGACGAATGCCTGGCACTCATCGCCGAGGGAATCAACCACGCCCTCTCCGAAACTGAAGGGGTCACCGCCGTCCTCGAAAACACTGCCGGGCAAGGCTCCAACCTCGGATATTCCTTCGAACAACTCGCAAAAATCATCGAACGCGTCCAGGACCAGTCCCGCGTCGGCGTCTGCCTCGACACCTGCCACACCTACGCCGCCGGATATGACCTCAAAACCGAAGAAGGTTACGCTCGCACAATGGAGGACTTCAACCGTATCCTCGGCTTCCCTCTCCTTCGCGGAATGCACCTGAATGATTCCAAAAGCAAACTCGGCGGAAAACTCGACCGACACAACTCCATCGGCAAAGGCGAACTCGGTATCGAAACCTTCCGGCACCTGATGCAAGACACGCGACTCGACGGCATCCCCCTCGTCCTCGAAACCATTGACGAATCTCTCTGGCCCGAGGAAATCCGACTCCTCTACTCCTTCTGCTGATTATGACGCGGCGCATCTTCACATTCAAAAACAAACGGCATATGCCCACTTGGCTGGCATGGCTGCTTTCCGTTATCGTGAAAATGTACGCGTGGACCTTCCGCGTGACCGTCGACGACCCCGACGGCTGGCTCACGTCCCTGTCCCCCTTCCCCGTTATCATCACGCTCTGGCACAACCGCATCCTCTTCCTGGCCTCCCTCGTGCCAAAGACCTTGCGCACACGCAGCACGGTGCTCATCAGCAACTCTCGCGACGGAGAGTATGTCTCGGCTTTCATCCGTTTCTTCGGTCTTGCGGTCGTGCGAGGCTCTTCCAGCAAAGGCGGCGTCCACGCGCTCATCAAACTCGCCGAAGCCGTGAAGGAGGGACGCAGCACCATCTTGACCATTGACGGTCCGCGCGGCCCCAAATACACCGTCCACAAAGGACCGGCGGCACTAGCACGCCTCGGCCACGTCCCCATCGTCCCCCTGGGATTGGACGCCGCAAAATACTGGAGCCTCCACAGTTGGGACAATACGCAGATTCCCAAGCCGTTCTCGCGAGTGACCGTGCGCGTCGGCAAACCATATTCGCTTCCCGAAAGAATCGAGATGCTCGAAGCCTGCGAAATCATTCGTGAACGACAGTTTGAAATCACGAAGGACTAGGGATGGGCAGTTTCACGTTGAATCCACAGCAGCAGAAAG
>JAFRLI010000132.1 GCA_017431255.1 Victivallales bacterium | reverse complement strand
GTCATCCTTCCTGTCTCTCAAAACGCGCTGAAGTCGCGCTGACTTCCTGTGCTGTCCCCCTGCGGGAAAGGACAAGACCTTTCCCGCAGGGGGACAGGCAGGAAGCAACGGTTCTTTAGAACCTTTTGAAGAGACAGGAGTATCCAATATTTTTGCGTATTTTGTGTATTTTGTGGAAGAAAGTGTTTCAAAATCATTACCATGAACCAGGGTTCTGAATAATAACTCTATTATAAGAAAATCCCCCTCGTCGGTCCTTGAGAGAGGGCGTTGCAACGGCGTGGCTATGCGCGGTGTGGCAGGAATAGCCCGCGCAATCCGCTGGTCTCAGGGTGGTAGGAAGCGCGTTCACACCGCACAAATCCGAAACGAAGAAGAGGCAGCGCAATCCGTTGCCTCTGGGTGTGCAACGCAAGCCGATGGGCGAACTGCCCTGAAGGATACGGGGTACCGTTAGCTGCTAGCTTCTGGGTGTGCGGCAGTGTCCGAAGAGGCAGAGGACTTCGTCGGCAATGGTTCCGGCAGACGCGGCGAATTCATTGGCGTCGATTTCCTGGGTTCCCTGGCGTCCCATGAGGACGACCTCGTCGTCGACCTCGGCGTGCGGGAGGTCGGTGAGGTCAAGCATAAGCATGCCCATGCAGACGGTTCCGAGGATAGGAACCCGTTGTCCTCGAACAAGTGCGGTTCCTTTGTCCGAGAGAGCGCGTGGGAGTCCGTCGTCGTATCCAACGAGTGCGACGCCGATGACGCTGTCACGCTGAAGGATGCGGACGGAGTTGTAGGAGATGGGGTTGCCGGAGGGAATGGATTTGACGGAGACCAGACGCGTACGGACGGTCATGGCGGTCCGCGTCGGAGAGGTCTGTTCGCCGACGGGAATGACGGGGGCATAAAGTGCGATGCCAGGACGTGCAAAGGGCAGTTCCGGGGCGACGCGGTTCAGCCAGGCTTCCGAGGCACAGAGATGGTTTTCCGTCATGCCGGCCGGCAATTGGGCAACGACGGCGCGGAACTCATTGGCTTGTTTTTGCGTGATGGGGGAGGTCGGTTTCGAACCCGTTGCAATATGGGAGAAAACCCCTTTGAAGCGGAGTCCTGGCAGGGCGGAGAGACGTGTGACCGCTGCCAGCGCGTCTTGCGGGAGGAATCCGAGGCGTCCCATGCCTGTGTCCAGCGCGAGATGGACATCTACGCAGGTGCCAGCCTGGACGGCGGCTTGGGAGAGTGCCCGCGCCTGCCAGTCGGCATAGACGGCAAAGGTGGTTTGCGCGGAGAGGCGAACAGCCTCCTCGTATTCGCCGTTCAAGGGACCCAAGAGGACCCAGACGGGGCAGGCAACGCCTGCATCTCGCAAAGAACGAAGTTCCTCTAAGCGGAAGACGCAGAGCCGTTCGGCACCTGCCGCCAGGAGCGCACGCGACGTTGGGACCAATCCGTGCCCATAGGCGTCAGACTTCACGACACACGCCAGGCTCACGCCTTCCCCGCGCGCTTGCAATGCACGGAAATTCGCCTGGATGATCGAATAGTCAACGATTACTTCAAAGGGATACATATCCCCTCTCCTTATTTCTTGAACATATCCTTGAAGCCTTTGGCCGCTTCCTTCACATCCTTTTTCGCCTCTTTCGCGGCCTCCTTGACCTCCTTGGCCGCTTGCTTCACATCCTTTTCCGCGTCTTTCGCAACCTTCTTGGCCTCCTCCTTGAGTTCCTTGGCGTCCGTCTTCGTCTCATCTTTGTCCTTGCCACCAAAGACGCCTTTGACAAGGTCCTTTGTGCCTTCCACAACCTTTTTGGTGCCCTCGGAGATTCCCGAACCCAGGGACTTGAGAGCGTTCTTTGCTACGTCAATGGCACTGCCGAGGGTTTTGGAGAGGACGCTGGCGGTCGCTTCGGCTGTGGTGACCTCTTTCTCCTTTCCGATGTCGTTCATCTCGACCTTGGGGAGCGGGACGGGAAGCGCGTGTCCCTGCGCAATGGTCGCGGAGAGGCGAATCTTGCCATCCTGTACCAGAACGTGGTTGATGACAACCTTCTTGCCTGGCTTTTCCTCCTTTTCCTTCTTTTCCTTCTTTTCGTCCTTGTCATCTTCGTTGGCAGGGAGGAAATCCTCGACGTTCTTCTGGATCTGGCCCAGGTTGCTGGTCAACTTGAGGGGTGCCAGTTCGTAGGTGATTTCGGGGGCCATGACGGTGATGTCCTCAATGACCAATTTGTCGGAGAAGATGGTTCCCATGTCCATATCGACGCTGACCAGCCCGAGGGAGAAGGCGCTTTCCGTTTTGAAGCCTTCTGGATTGCCCACCACAAGATTGGTGATTTTGACCTTGCCCCGAAGCAGGGAGATGCTGACATCCTGGACCTTGATGTCGCATTTCGTCACTTTTGAGCCGACTTGTTCGATGCCTGTCTTGATAATCGAATCCAGGAACATCACCACGAAGGCAAACACAATGATGAGTATCAGGACCAGAATCGTCAGTCCGCTCCAGAGCCACTTTTTCCAGGACTTCTTTCCACTCGTTGCTGCATTCTCGCTCATACTCTGCTCTCCTTACCAGAAAAATTCAAACACAAGTCCACTGATTGCCAGCACGGCGCAGACCATTCCCAGGACACAGAGGCACCAGCGGGCACGCCGCACGCTTTCGCGGGGGGCGCGGCGTCCACGCGTATTGTTCCAGCCCATGCAGACCCCCAGACGGTCCTGCTTTTTTCGTTCTTGCGGCATGGTCCGTTCCTCAGTTGATGATACCGCCGCCGTCGCTCAGGAAGATTCCCTTCAGGTTCATCTTGAGTTCCTGCGGGTTGTCCGAGTATTTGAACGCCGTTTCTTCCGTGATGTCCCCGTTGTTCACATGGTCCATGAGGCACTTGTTGAAACTCATCATGCCTTCTTCGGCACCGGCGGAGATTGCCTGGGAGAGGCGGTCCAGTTTATTGTCGAAAATCAGTTTGCGCACAATTGGCGTGTTGAGGAGTATTTCCACAATGGGCACGACCCCCTTGCCGCCGGCACGCGGTGCCAGACGCTGGCAGACGACGGCGCGCAGCGTTTCCGAGAGGCTCTTGCGGACGGGTTCCCGCTCCTCCTGGGGATACATGTCCAGGATACGGGTGATGGCCTGCGGCGCGCTCTTGGTGTGGAGGGTCGTGATGACCAGGTGTCCCGTTTCGGCGGCGGTGAGCGCGGTCTCGAAGGTGGTGCGGTCGCGCAGTTCGCCGACCATGATGAGGTCAGGGTCCTGGCGGAGGGAGTGGATGAGTGCGGAGTTGAAGGTGGTGGCGTCCAGTCCGACTTCGCGTTGTTCAAAGAAGGAGAGGTTGTCCTGGAACGTGTATTCGATGGGGTCCTCGATGGTGATGACGTGCTCTTCGCGGGAGTTGTTGACGTGGTCGAGCATGGCTGCCATCGTGGTGGATTTACCAGATCCCGTGGTACCCGTGATGAAGATGATTCCGTTGCGTGCGGAAATGATGCTCTTGAGGATTTCAGGGAGGTTGACCTCCTTGACGGTGGGGGCCTTGCTCTTCACATGGCGGAACGTGAACGCGCATTTGCCGCGTTGCCGGTGCAGGTTGACGCGGAAGCGCCCGATGCCTTCTTCCTCCCACGCAAAGTCGAAGTCGCCGTCTCTTTCAAACTCGGGACGTTTCCCGCGTGGCATGATGTCCTCGATGGCCTTCTCGAAGAAGACGCTGTCGGTCAAGAAGTCGGTTTCGACGAGTTTGCTGTCGACGCGGAGCCGGACGTATTTTCCCTCGCGGATATGGAGGTCGGAGGCGTTGTGTTCCACGGCGTATTTGAGGATGTCAAAGAGGCAGGAAGCGTCGCGGACGGGTCTGCGGACGGCGAACCCGAGAATGTGTCGTTGCCGCTGGAGATTTCCGAGGAAACGGGAACCGTCTTCTGCGTAGAAGAGGAAGTTTTCGTTGATGAAGTCGTTTCCGTCGTCATCGTTTACGAGTTTAAGGAACTGTTTTTCGGGGAGCATCTCCTGCATGAGAGCGACGAAGGCGTCGTTGTCGAAGATAGCGTCGTCGATTTTCGCTGTTTTTCCATTGATACGGAGGATGACGGGTTGTTCGAGAGGGATAAGCCATTCGGTGGCTTTTTGCTGGATGCCGATGTCGAGTACGCTTTTGAACAATTCATTCATGAGTGAGAATCCTTTTTTCATTTTTCGGTTTATATTAAGAAGTAATTGCAAAACTCTCATCCCAACCGCCTTCACGGCACGGCGCGATGGCTTCTTCGCTCAAACTCAGCGTGGTCACCACGCTTCGCTTTCGCTCTTCGTCCTCGCTTGCGGCGTGTTGGCGGTTGGGCGGTAGTTTTGCAATTTCCTCTTAATTCCAAGGAAATTTAACTCCACAATTGCGGTTTGGCAAGCGAGGACCCTAGCATTATGTCAGAGAAACAGTCGGAAAATGTAAAGTTGTTGGACAAACGGCAGGCGACCAAGATTTACCAGGTCCTGTCGCAACACATTCAGCCGAAGCCCGAATTGCAGTTTCGGTCTGCGTTGGATTTGCTGGTGGCCGTGGTATTGTCTGCACAGTGCACGGACAAGGCCGTGAATGCTGCGACGGAGAAATTGTGGAAACATGTGCGGACGGCGCAGGACTACCTGGCGTTGGGGCAGAAGAAACTGGAGGAGGCCATTCATTCCATCGGTCTCTATCGCAACAAGGCCAAAAGCGTGCTGGGTCTTTGCGAAAAACTGGTTGCCGAGCATGGCGGGGAGGTCCCTTCCACGCGGGAGGAACTCATGGCGTTGCCAGGCGTGGGACGCAAAACCGCCAACGTCGTGCTGAATCTTTGGTTCAAGCAGCCCGTTATCGCCGTCGACACCCACATCTTCCGCGTCGCGCACCGCCTGCGTCTTTCCGACAAGCCGACCCCCGAGGAGGTCGAACTAGACTTGATGCAGGTAACCCCCAAAAAATACCTTCTTGACGCACACCACTACCTCCTCCTGCATGGACGCTACACCTGCCAGGCTCGTACTCCTCAATGCGGACGCTGTCCCCTCTCCAAACTCTGCCAATGTGAGGAGCGCAAGCGAGTCCTCCCATGAAGCGAATGGTGTTTTGGCAGCCAGCACTGGACGCGCTGGCTACCCATTGAGCGGAATTGTTTCCGTGTTGAGTTACCAGCGCATTTCGGCGTACGGGTCGTCGCGTGGGACGCGTTCGTCGTTGTAGAGGTCGGATTCCTTGGCAGGAGAATCGGAGGCTAGTCTGTCTGCCCAGTAGTTGGGAGTTTCGGACTGGTAGACGCCGAGGTTCTGGAGGATGACGTTGAGGAGGCGCGTGGTTTGGACGCGTGTGAAGACGAGATCGCGGCGTTCTTCGGGGTCGAAGTCCTGCGGGAGTGCGGAGACCCACACGAGGTGCCCATTGCCGATGGCAATGTCAGCGAGGACGCCAGATGGGGAACGCCAGCCTTTCGTCACGCTGGCAACGACTGGGGTTTCGCGCTTGGCGCGCCAGCGGATGTCCGCGATGGAAAGACCGCGGAAGGCGTCCGGGAGCGTCCCGTCGAGAGGATTGAGCCAATTGAGGTACTTGCTGGCCGTGAAGCCACCGAGTGCCTTCTGGAGGAGGGCGGCTTCTTCCGTTGTCAAACCGAAGGCGACGATGGTGCCGCCCTTCTGCACGAACTCCTTCAGGCGTTTGGCGCGGGAGGCAGAATCCAACTTGGATTTGCAGCCGCGGACCAGGATTTGGACGCCATGGGAATCTTCCACGAAGTCGCGGGAGTAGACGCTGAGGTCGGGCTCGGAGAGTTTGTCCCCGAGATAGGCGACTTCGGGCGCGCGTGAGGTGATTACACGCTTGTCCAAGTAGCGGACAAGGTTGGAGAGGATGAGGTCGGCGACGGGTTCGCGCCCCACGCGGTCGGAAATGTCGAGGTTGCAGAAGAGCATGGTGCCTTTGCCGCAGGGAACTTCCCAGAGCGGGGTGTAACGCAGGGCAAAGCCCGTGTCCAGCAGAGGATGGACGACGTTGACGTGCGGCTTCTCAATGATGGCGGACGCAACGACGCCTTCTTGCGAACAACGCCAGACTCGCATTTGGCGTTGGCTGACTTCTGCATCGGGTGCTTCCGTTGCGACGGGGCCGAGGGTGGTGGCGTTGCGCCAATCCTGGAGCAGTGCGTTGGAGACATTCCAGAGGGCGGGGTGCGCAGGGTCGCGGAGCCAGACCTGGCGTGAACCGGGCGTGAAGGCACGGAGACCGAAAACGCGCGCGAGCGCGCTGTCGGATTGTTCGCAGATGAGGATGCGCAAGCCGTACGAAAGGCGTTTGGCGGCGTCTTGCAGAGCGGCCGAGCCTGCGACGGCTTCCAGCGCGTTCGCACCGATCACCAAGACGTTGACGCCTTTCGGCAGCGGGGCGTCTTTCGCGATGTTCGTAAACTGGTATTTCGCGCGCGCCAAGGCGTCTCGCGTCTTGCCGACGGGGTCCAGGAGGCCCCAGCTGGAAGACGTGCGCGGGAAACTCTGCCGGGCGGGGAACAGTTGCAGCGCAAATGGCTCGACGGGCACTTCCTGGCCGTCCGCCCGAAGGACCGCGCGCAATTCAGCCGCGTTCTCCTTGTTTACGCTCGGGATTGGGATGGCGAACGGGAGGAACCGGACTTCTGCTGGCGGGACGGTGACTTCCTGTTGCAAAAGTGTGGTTGCCTGGTTCCCGTGGCGCAGGGTGATGGTCGCCTGGAAGGTGACGGGTTTGCGTTTGTCGTTGAGGAGCACGAGGCTCTTTTCAGGGCGTTCTCCGGAACGGAAGGTGTGCTCGACGGTGTACCAGCGCTCCTTGGGACCACCGAAATAGGCGTAGGTGCGGGACATGTACCGCTTGAAGGCCGCCAGGTGCTTCAACTCCTCGAACCATTCGCGGTCCAGCGGGGTGTCCTGGTCAAAGAAGCTGCGGAGCTGTCCATCGCTCTTGTTGGAGCGCGCGTATTGGAGCACGAGGCGTCCTGGATACTGTGTCTTCGTCCAGTCGATTTTGCAGTTGACGGGCGGTGGCTGCATAGGCAAGACACCGTTTTTGCTGAGTTTCCGTGGGCGGTGCATGTTGTTTTCCCACATGTTCATACCGCCAGAGATGCCCCACGTGCGCCAGTACTGGTACATATTGCGGTAGGTGATGCAGATGCATTCATCCAGGACTTGCGGGAACATTTCGCAGAAATAGGAGTAGGAGGAGTTCCAGGCGTGTTGTTTCGGATTCCAGACCAGTGGGATGTAGTCCACGTAGCGGGGTTCTTCCATGCGGTAGGCTTCTTCGCCGAGCAGGATTGCCGCATATTCGGACTGGAGAGGTTCGTTCTTCCACCAACTTTGCGGGTCGCGCATCTGCAAGTCGCCGGGATACGGGATGGCGTGCTCGACCATCATGAGGGGCTTGTCGGCATTCTGTGCCCAGACGCGGAGCCATTCGCGGAGGTCCTGCTGTTCGGGCCAGCCGAGGTAGTTGTTGAGGGTGTAGATTTCGCCGGATTTGCCGCAGGCGTGGTTGTAGGTGCTGCGGGTGGGGTCCAGGGAACGGATGAAGGCATTGGACCACAAAAGGCGCTTCTCCACCAGGTATTGAGAGGAGGTTTCCTTGAACTCGCGCTTGCCGTCCAGGAGGAGTGGGTTCTGGTCCTGGGAGTAGACATTGAGGTTCATGTTCATGCGCCAGAGGACGAGAGAGGGGAAGTTGGCGTGTTCGGCGACGAGTTGCGAGGCGATTCTGCGCCAGGTCTGGCTGGCGGGTCCATTGAGGGATTCCTCGGGGAGTGCCGGGACTTTGGGGACGGCGATGGCGGCGAGCATTCCCATTTCATCGCAGATACGGAGAAGGGGCTTGGAAGCCATGGGGATTCCGGGAAGTTCGTTGTCCTCCATGTAGACGTAGTTGTAGCCGGTCTCCTTCACCTTTTTGAGCCAGTGCCGAATGGCGGCGTCGCTGTCCCAGTTGAAGGCCTGCCCGTAGTAACTGCATGGGAACAGGTTGATTTTGACACCGTTGAGGTAGAAGTATTTGCCTTTGATGACGAAGTCTCGGAAGCCGAAGCGTTCTGGGAGGGTCTGGGAGAGAACCTTGCCATTTTGAAGGAGGGAGAGGGTGAGTTCGTAGAGAACGGGGGAATCGACATCCCAGAAGACGACATCCTTCCAGTTGCTACGTGTGTCCAGAGTTTTGGTGCCGGCGGGCACGGGCCCGTCAAATTGCGCGGCGGGCTTGCCGTTGCGGGTGATGTCAATTCTCCAGGAGGTGTCGGCGGGGGCGGGGGAGGAGAGGGCGGCATGAACGGCGAGAGTGCGGTCCGCCGTGGTGGTGACGATGCGCGGACGCGCGACCTGGCAGGGAACGCGGTCGCTGACACGCAGGAAGACGTCTCCGAAGATGCCTGCATGGGAGAAGGAAGTGCGGCTTCTTCCTGTGTAGGAAGGTTGTGCTTCCATCGGCGGTTGTGCGAGCACGAGGACGGCGAGCTCTAGGGTGGTGCCGGGTTTTGCGAAGCGTGTGACGTCCACTTCGCCGCCGAAGAAGGGGAGATTGCCCGCGAGTTGCTTGTTGCAGTAGATGGTGGCGGAGGAGGCGATGCGGTCGAAACGGATTGTGATGCGTTTGCCGTTCCAGGCTTCGGGGATTTGGATGGCGCGACGGAACCAGCCGAAGGGGAGTTGCTTGTCGCGCCCTTTGTCCTGGGGATGCCAGAACACGGCGGCCGCAGTGGCCTTGGGAGGGTCCTGGACCCAGCCGCCGGGGACGAGTGCGCAGCCCCAGTTCTGGTCATGCGGGACGGTGGCCTGGACGGCGGACGGGAAGGTTTGCTGGTAGAAGCGGACATTGTCCAGCCAGATAGTTCCTTTCAGGTTGCCGCTTTGATTGCGTGGGAGGATGAACTTGTAGGAGGAGGCGGATTTGGGGATCAGGATGGGGATTTTGACGGTGTGCCAGTTGCTTTTGGTCGGGATGGAAGCGGAGCGGGTTGTGAAGATTTTCCAGGAGCGGCTGTCCTGGAGTTCCGCATTGAATGGGGAACCTTCCGCTTCGGATTTGATATCAAAGCAGAGCAGGCCGGGGATTTCGCGTGGGAGGTCCTTCATCAGGAACATTCCCTGGAAGAGGTTGGTGCCGGGGGCGGCGTTCACGTCCAGGCGCAGGGAGGCTTTCCCGGTCGTGTGTTCTTTGGGGTCCAGGGAGTATTTGATGTCAACTCCCTTTTGCCCTTCCATAATTTGATAGAGCCGCTTGAGGTCTTCGGTTTTGAGTTGGTAGAGGAGTTTCAGGTTTTGGGACGGTTTCAGTTCGGGAGCGCTGCGGAAGTCCCAGAGTCCGTTGATGCAGTATTCGGTCTGGGTGGCGGACTGCCGTTTCCAGGCGTTCTGCAAATCCCAGTCGCGTTTGGCTCCTTCGGGGAGGGGAGGCGTGAAGGGGACGGCACTGAGGGCGAGGGAGGCCGTCAGCAGGGCAAACAATGTTTTTTTCATAGGTATGCTCCGTTTGTTGGATATGTCAACGTTTGATGAGTTTCAGGAGGCGCATTGCGTCTTCGTGGAAGAGTGCGAGGACGATGATGCCGGCGGTGGCCATTGCGGTGATTGCCTTGAGGGCGAAGCCGGGAATGCCGTCAATTTTCACATAATAGACAGCGAGCCAGGTCAAAGTGGAGACTGCGACCGTCAGGGTGATGAATTGGAGATGGAAGTTCCAGTATTGATTGCGTTGATGTCGGTCGAAGAAATATTGGAATACGACGTGGGATTCCCAGGGGATTTGGATGAGGAGATAGGCGAGGCTGGGGGCGAGGAGCACGCCATCGAGGCGGTATTTTTCGGGGAGTTGGGTGACGAGTGTAATGCTGAGTGCGAGGGTGAAGATTCCCGAAAGGATGGGCTTCCAGCGGTCTTGTCGCCAAAGTGCGGCGGCGGATTTGAAGGTGAGAAGAGTTTGTCGGGACTGGTTGACGTAGAAGAAGAGGACGGTCAGGACGGGGGTGAGGGTATGGCGCACCAGGAGGGGATTCCCCTGGGCCCAGATTCGGATGAATGGCTGGAAGAGTGCGAACATCACGGCGGTGCACCACAGGATGAGCACCTGCGTGATGTGGCACATTTTCATGAAGATGTCAAAGTTTTGCGATTTGGTTTCGGTGTGGATTTTGTTGCCGAATCCACCGTTCATGGAGGCGTAGGCGGCTCCGATGAGACCGCTGACCGACGTCACGACGTAGTAGTAGTTGCCGTAGGCGGCGACCGCTGTCAGACCGAGGAATGCAGAAATGACCAGGTTCGCGATTTGGTGGGAGATGACGCCGCCGATTTTGTGTAGGAAGATGGATTTGACCTCGGAGATGACCTTGGCCTGCAGATGTTTGGGGAGTACGCCGTGGGGTTGGATTTCGGGGAAGAGGCGTCGGGATTCGCGGTAGATGAGGATATTTTGAATGAAGGTGAAGAGGACGGTGGCGATGAGGTAGAGATAGTAGTTTCTGGTAAAATAGAGGACGCAGAAGATGGTGATGTACTGGCACAGGGAGGTCAGGGAACGGATGTGGGACAGGACATCGGTGCGGTTGTGTGCCCCTAGGATGCAGCCCCGGTAGGCGAACAGGAAATAACTGGCAGAGGTGTTGACGAGATGGATGAGGTAGAGGACGTAAAGATTGACGTCTTCGGGAACGTGCCCGTGGATGAGCCTGCGCAGGAATGGAAGCAGGCAGAGTCCTACGATGAAAATGACGGTCCCCACGCAACGATAGACCTTGCGGTAGAAACGCAGGTAGGCGTTGAAGAGTTCCTTGTCGTCGTCCGCGACCGGCTTGTAGAGCGAACAGAGCACTGCTGTCCCGAAACCGAGTTCCGCCAGCATCAGCACCCCCAGAATGGAGGTGAACAATCCGTTTAGACCAAGGTATTCTGGCCCCAACAACCACAAGAACAGGGTGCGGTTCAAAAAGGGAAACAGCAACTTTAAAGCATTGTAAATACCCGAAGCCAGCACGTTCCGCTTTGCGTCTTTCGTAAAATCAAGTTTCATGATCCAGGCAATGCAAATATTCTCCCTCAGAATACAATTTATCTCGCATTGTCAGGTTTGCAAATCAAAACGGTGTGGTTTGTGATAGAGGATTGGCTATGATGAAAAACAAAGGACGGGGGGCTGCCGCCCCCCGCTCCCCCTGCACCCTTGCCAGGAGGGTTGCCCGCTCGCTCGCCCTGCGCCCTTGCCAGGAGGGTTGCCGCCCCCCGCTCCCCCTGCACCCT
>JAFRLI010000131.1 GCA_017431255.1 Victivallales bacterium | reverse complement strand
TGTTCCTCGTCATCAGGATAAAGCGGAGGGGGAAGCGGGAGGGAGAGATGGGTCACATCGTCTTCAATGCCGATGGTAAAGTTTCCATGCGGTTCCGCCTGGTCCAGGTGATAGTAGACGGCGACGATTTGCGCAGGGTCCACATCCTTGCTGGAAAGACCATAGCGCCCGCCGATGACCTTCACGCCGCGCCCAGCAGAGGCAACGACCGTGCAGACGTCCTGGAACAGCGGCTCGCCCGCGCTCCCCATCTCCTTGCAACGGTCCAGCACCGCGATTTTCTTCACGCTGGACGGCAGTGCGCGCAGCAGGTGTTCCCCCGAGAACGGGCGGAACAGATGCACCTGCACGAAACCGCATTTTTCGCCGCGAGCGTTCAAGTAGTCCACGACCTCCTGGATGCAGCCCGAAACGGAACCCATCGCCACGATGACCTTCTCGGCATCGGGTGCGCCATAGTAGTCGAACAGGTGGTACTTTCGTCCCGTCACGTCCCCGATCTGGTCCATATAGTGCTGGACGATGGCAGGCAGGTCGGTGTAGAACTGGTTGTTGGCTTCGCGCACCTGGAAATAGACGTCGCCGTTCTGGACGGTGGCACGCAGGCGCGGATGTTCGGGATTGAGTGCCTGGGCGCGGAATGCGTCCACGGCGCTGTAGTCGAGGAGTTTTGCAAAGTCCGCATAATCGATGGTTTCGACCTTGCTCATTTCGTGGGAGGTGCGAAAGCCGTCAAAGAAATGGAGGAATGGGATGCGTCCCTTGATGGCAGCGAGATGGGCGACGGGTGCCAAATCCATGATTTCCTGGGGATTGGCGGTGGAAAGCATCGCGAAACCCGTCTGGCGGCAATTCATCACATCGGAATGGTCCCCAAAGATGGAAAGGGCATGGGTTCCGACTGTGCGGGAAGCCACGTGCAACACGCCAGGCAGGCGCTCGCCGGCAATGCGGTGCATCACGGGAATCATCAGAAGCAACCCCTGGGAGGAGGTGAAACTGGTGGAAAGCGCTCCCGTTTCCAAGGAACCATGAATGGCACCGACCGCACCTGCCTCGGACTCCATCTCCACCAGCGTCACACGCTGACCAAACACATTCAAACGACCCTTCGCCGACCACGCATCCGTCTTGCCCGCCATCGGACTTGACGGCGTAATCGGGTAGATTGCCGCTACTTCCGTGAATGCGTAGGCAACATAGGCGCACGCCTCGTTGCCATCCATCGTGACGAACTTCGTCGCCTTTTCCATAACTTGTCTCTCCCGCGCGGTCCCCGCGTCAATTCGCCACAATACCGTCGACTTTGGCGATATTCAAGCGTTTTGCTGCGTCTTCGCGCATCTTGTACTTGAGGATTTTGCCGGCTGCATTCTGCGGGAAGGCGTCGACAAAGTCAACGTAGCGCGGAACCTTGTGCTTGGCCATGTTCTTGCGGACATAGTCCTGGAGTTCCTCGGCGGTCATGGTCTCGCCTTTTTTGAGAATCACGGCGGCGAGGATTTCCTCGCCGAGTTTCTCGTCGGGAATGCCGATGACCTGGACGTCTTCCACCTTGGGATGACGGTAGATGAACTCCTCGATTTCCTTGGGGTAGATGTTTTCCCCGCCGCGGATAATCATGTCCTTGAGGCGTCCCGTGATGTTGTAGTTGCCTTCCGGCGTGCGCAGGGCGAGGTCGCCCGTATGGAGCCAGCCGTCCTCGTCAATGACCGCCGCCGTCTCCTTGGGCATCTTGTAGTAACCCTTCATGACATTGTAGCCGCGCGCCACGAACTCGCCAATCTGGTTGTCGGGCAAATCCTTGCCCGTTTCGGGGTCTACGATGCGGTTCTCGATTTCTGGCAGGTCGCGTCCCACGGTGGCGACGCGGTCCTCGATGGAATCGGTGGTGGTGGACATCGTGCAGCCTGGCGAGGCCTCGGTCTGCCCGTAGACGATGGTGATTTCGGTCATGTGCATTTTGTCAATGACTTCTTGCATGACGGAGATGGGGCACGGCGAACCGGCCATGATGCCAGTCCGCATGTGGGAGAAGTCAGTCTTTGCGAAGTCGGGATGTCCCAGCAGCGCGATGAACATCGTGGGGACGCCGTGGAAGCAGGTGATTTTCTCCTGGTGGATGCACGCCAGCGCGGGCTTGACCGAGAAGTACGGCAGAGGCATCAGAGTCGTGCCATGGGTCATGCTGGCGGTCATTGCCAGAACCATTCCAAAGCAGTGGAACATCGGCACTTCAATCATCATGCGGTCCGCCGTGGAGAGGTCCATGCGGTCCCCGATGCATTTGCCGTTGTTGACGACGCCGTAGTGCGTGAGCATCACGCCCTTCGGGAATCCCGTCGTCCCCGAGGTGTACTGCATGTTGCAGACATCGTGGATGTCCACCGCCGCCGCACGGCGATTCAGTTCCTCGACGGGGACGCTCTTCGCGCGCTGCATCGCCTCATCCCACGTGATGGCGCCCTTCTGGCGATAGCCCACCGTGATGACGTTCCGCAGGAACGGCAGCCGCCGCGCATGCAGTTTCTCTCCCGGGCGCGTATGCTCCAGTTCAGGGCACAGTTGCGCGATGATGCCCGCATAGTCCGAATCCCGCCAGCCCTTTTCCAGCACAAGCGTATGCGTGTCGGATTGCTTGAGCAGGTACTCCGCCTCCGCAATCTTGTAGGCGGTGTTGACCGTCACCAGGACCGCGCCAATCTTCGTGGTCGCCCAGAAGGTGATGTACCACTGCGGCAGATTCGTCATCCAGACCGCCACCTTGGTACCGGGCTGCACGCCCATCGCAATCAAGGAGCGAGCGCACTGGTCCACGTCATCGCGGAACTCTGTATAGGTGCGCGTATAGTCGAGCGTGGTGTACTTGAACGCGAGTTGGTCGGGGAACTCGCGAACCATCGTGTCTAGCACCTGGGAGAAGGTCTTTTCGATGAGCGTTTCCTTCTTCCAGACGTACTTTCCCGTGCGGGCGTTGTTGTCGTATAGCGGGGTACGGGAACGCGCCAGTTCGAAGCGGCTCATGTAACTGATGAAATGGGGGAAGATGATGTCAAGGTCGCTGACCTCGTCCCAATGCGGGTCCCATTCGATGGAGAGGAAGCCATCGTAGTTCACGGAACGGAGTGCGCTGAGGATGTCTTCGATGGGCAGGGAACCTTCGCCGATGAGGGTCGGCTTGTCCTCGCTCTCGGAATCCTTGATGTGAATGTGCTTCACGTACGCACCGAGGTTGCGGATGGTTACATCGGGAGTCTCCCCGTGGACGCGGAAGGGATAGTGCAAATCCCAGAGCGCCGCCAGGTTGTCGCTGATAAAATCCTCGAACAGTTCGCGGAGGTGCGCCGTGTCCGCAAAGGGGCCGACTGTCTCCACCAGAAGGGTCTTCCCCGCCTGCTCCGCCTGCGGCAATGCCACCTGCAGGAATGCGGGAACGCCCGTTTTGGCAGCCTCGACCGTGGCGGTGGTCTTGATGCGAATGAAGGGGGCATGGAGACGTTTGGCGGCCTCCAGCGCGAGAGACAGTTCCTGAAGCGCGGCGTCCTTCTCGGTGGCAATGTCGGCAATCAGGTCGAGGCAGGAAATGGCGATGCGTTTTTCGAGCAGATGCCGGGAAAGCGCAGTGGTCTTGCCTGGATTGGCGGGGTCAAACACGGCACGGACATCGTGGACTTCGATTCCCTGAAAGCGGTATTCATCGGCGATGTCGATGAACTGGTCGAAGTCATAGTTGTTCCAGTGATTGGTGGAAAAGGATAGTTTCATCATAATCAACTATTCTCCTCGTGGCAGATTTTGTTCAACGCATCCACGAATGCGCGGATACCCGAACCGATGACATCGGTGGAAATACCCTTGCCCGAATAGAGTTTCCCATTGGAACGCAGGCGAACAATGCTGGAACCGACAGCCTCGCGGCCCTCGGTGACTGCCGTAATCTGGAAGTCATCCAGTTCAAAATGCCGTCCGACGATATTTTCGATGGAGAGGAACGCCGCGTCAATGGGACCGTCTCCCATGCTGAATCCTTGCACTTCCTCGCCGTTCTTCAGCAGGACGATATGCGCCATGGAGGTGATGATGTTGCCGCTGTTGATGACAAAACTCTTCAGCTTGTAGGTTGGCGGTACCTGCATCGCCGTGGTCGCCACGATGGCATCCAAATCCTTCGGGCCAACCAGTTCCTTCTTGCTGGAAATGCGCTGGAACTCGTTGTACACGTTGGTCAAATCCTCCGCAGACAACTCGTATCCCAGTTTCTTCACGGCCTCGCCGACCGCCGCCATGTCATCCGAATGGGACAGTTTCCAGTCGCCATCGCGCGACACCGAGAGTTTCCGTTCGGGAGCCGCCAGCAGTTTTCCTTGGACGAGTGCCTCCACCTTGGAAATGATGCTCGCGCAGGCGGTTCGGTTCAACGAACTGGCAAAGCCCAGGGATTCCCCGCGCAACTTCAGAATGTCCGCAATCGACAGCAGCGGCAGGTGTCCCGGCACGCCAATCGCCGTCTTAATCTGCGATGCTCCGGCACGCAGGCACGCAATCGCGCAGGCAGGCGCCATGTGCAATTCATCCGAGCACTCCACGGAAAGCGTCACATTCGCCAATTCAGGGACCGCCTTCTGCAACTCGGTCAGGAAGTTGTACAGTTCCTCGGGAAGCATAGTCCCTGCCGTATCGCAGATGGTGAGAATCTGCGCACCCGCGCCAATCGCGGCACGGACAGCACTATACAGGAACTCCACTTCTGCACGCGTGGCGTCTGCAAAGGAGACCTCCGTCTCCACGCCGGAAGCACGAACCTTTGCCGTCAACGCCCCGATTTTCTCCAGGACCACGGCCGGCTTCTGGTGGCAGTGGTACTCCATCTGCACCGTCGAAACTGGCGCAATCAAATTGATGCGCGGCTTCGCAGCCTTGTTGACCGCCTCCAGCGTGAGCGGCAGTGCCGCCTCGTCCAGCGGCATTGCGCAACTCAGAATGCACTTCCGGGTCAACGGGGCAATCGTATGCAAAAACAGAACGTCCGAACGACCATTGGAAATCGGTGCCGTTTCAAGAATATCCACGCAAAGTCGATCCAGATATTTGGCAATCTCAATCTTCTCTTTGAACCCCAGCGGACAATCGGCATGCTCGCATACCCGCAATGTCGCATCGGCCACAAGCGTCTTTTTCATTTCATGACCTCGCTACGTTGTCTGTTTTTAACGGTTTCTTCTTTGAATAAAACTCCCACATCACACGATGTGGCAGATAGATTAATATAATCTTTCCTACGCTATTTACAACCGTTTTTCCCCCATTTCCCCGCAGGAATCCCAGTTTCTTTGAGATTGCCTCGCGGAGCACACGCGCACCAAGGCCATCGAATGAACCCGCTTCCAGAATCGTCCCGTTGAATCCCCTTTGCACCAGGTACACACCCGCGTCACGGTAGTCGGAGACGATTTTTTCAAGCGGAGTGGAACTTTTTTCCCTTTTATCGCTTGCAATTGTATTTTTTCTGGTTAATTTAATAGCATCAAGATATTCAGCCGACTTCTTGAAGTCCTCTGGTGTCTTGATACGAGAGCCTTCCGTTTTCAAGGTTGTAATTGAGGATTTTACCTCGTCCTTGAAGTTTAGACGGGTGGCTCTTTTTTTGTCGATGTAAAGAAGTTTTCCCTCTTTGAGCAACTTGCTATATTGGACTTCTCCATCTAGCGTTCTTGAATATGCACTTGCTAGATAACTGCCATTTTCTTCATTTGGCGTAAAATATACCATAATTGGCGCAATTCTTTTTTCCCTTCCTGATTTAATTTCTTGTCTCCGTCATCGGCAAGCACATCCGTAACTTCGCCGATTGACATTGAGATTCCAGAGGTAATTGCAAAACTCCTTTTTGAGTCCACAGAATACACAGAATACACAGAAGGCAATCCGCCGCTTCGCGGCGACTTGCACTTTGTATTCTGTTTTATATCAAGTGTTTAGCCGCGCGTTAGCGCGTACAAACAGTTCTGTGTATTCTGTGTGTTCTGTGGACTCCAATAGGGTTTTGCAATTACCTCTCCATTCTTTGTTGTCAGCGGTTTGCCCCCTTCCTGCACAAAACAAAGGACATCCACCCCAGATATCCTCACCCGCACCCCTCACAGACCAGCCCACACCGGCACCCTGGGATTTTTCTCAAAATAGCACTTTCATATCTCAGAAACATAGCATATTTGGTGATACTTGCCCAAAACTCAGGAAATCACTTGAAAAAGGGCTTGACAAATGCGATATTTTCCCCCACCCAGGGCGGGGGGCCCTCCTTCCCGCGCGCGCATGCGCAAGTAGACCACTGGATGAATCCAAACGACCTGCTTGGCCTCCTTCCCGCGCGCATGCGCAAGTATCCTTGGTGACGAACGTTCCGAATAGCCCCTCGCCGCCTCCTTCCCACGCGCGCATGCGTAAGCATCCACCTGATAGGGCTATTGTTTATCGTTTTGCCTCCATCTCGCGCGCGTGCGCAAACACGAAAAAGTTCCACCAGTGCCCTCGGAAAAGCGGTTGAATCTCCTTCCCGTGCACGCAATGCGAGCACGAAACCGCCACTCTCCGTAACAAACACTCCAGTTTCCCCGCACTCCTCACAGACCAGCCCACCGACCCCTGGCACAACGGCGACCAAGGATACGACTGGGGCAAGAGACACGAGTTCGACTCGTTCTCTGTTCTAATTCGCTTTCCAAATATCCGTAGGGGCGCGGCTTTTCAAGGCCGCGCCCCTGTCTTTTACACAGACCGTCCCCCATTCCTACCCGTTTTGACAGAAGGGAAGGGGTGTGGTCGCGCAAGCGGGCCACCCTTCTCGTTTTAGCGCATGGTTGCCATTTGTTTCACGGCGGTGCCGTAGGCGATGAGCTCCACGCCGCCAGCGCTCTGTTTGTTGTTGTTACCTTCCATAATGGTGGCGGTCTCGAAGCGGACGTTGTACACCGCATTTGCACCGTAACGATCCGCGTCCTGAAGCAAACGCACCACAGCCAGACGCCGTGCGGCAATGCACAAGTCCGTATAGCCGTTCATTCTGCCACCAAAAAAGTTTCGGAACTGCGACGCCCACGAAACAAAATAGTTGTTGGCAATGACGACGCTCCCCGTCACCATCACAGGCTCCTGGCAAGCACCTTCGGGATACGTTTTCAGATTCACGATGCCGATGCGTCCGCGGAAATAGTTCTCCTGCTCTTCCAGGTATCGGTTGCGTTTCGTCTGGATGTAACGGTTGAGCACCCACGAAAACAGCAGGAATGCCAGGGAAAGAAACGCGAGAAACAGATAGATTGCAAGTTCTACCCAAAGTTGCGATGGTTCTTCCATGGGAACAACCTCCTTCGATTACTGAACGTCCTCGACGACGACCGCTGTCCCGTAGGCGTAAAGCTCCGCCGCGCCCGCCGTGATGCTGCTGGTCGCCAAGCGAACGTTGACGATGGCATTCGCTCCCAGTTGCGTCGCCTGGGCAATCATTCGCTCCATCGCTTCCTGACGCGATTCCACCAGCAATTCGGTGTAGCCTTTCAGTTCGCCACCGAACATATTCTTGAACGACGCGGCAATGTCCCGCCCAATGTGCTTGGCACGCACGGTGTTGCCCTGCACTAGCCCTTTCACGGCTACAATGCGCTTCCCGGGAATGGTCTCTGTGTTGACAATGAACATCTGCTTCTCCTTTGTGTGATTGGTTTGGGTTGAATGGGAATAATCTATTCGAGTTTCTTGTAGACTGCAATGACCTCGGCCGTGTACTGGATGTGCCATTCCGCGTCGGTAGGCGGGACGGCCGGCGGCGTGAGCCCCGCAAGGGTCTTCTTGTCCAGCGGGACGGCAAACAACTTGCGGCAAACGAGCACCAAATCTGCTTCGGCGTAGGTCACAGCGCCCTCAGGGGTGAGGACGGGAGTGAATCCAGAGACGGCCTCCTTGTCGGTATCGCGTCCCGATTTGCGTCCAAAGACCTGAATGACGACGGGACGGTGCTTGGCGGGATACCAGGACAGCGTGAACAAATCCGAGCCGGCAAGGAACTGATTGGTGTATCTCGTGGTGCGCACATAGATGTTGGCGACGGGGCGTTGCCACAGAATGCCGAACGTGCCCCAGCCGAGCGTCATGCTGTTGTAGTGCCCTGCGTCCCCTGCCGTGACTAGGTACGGCGGGTAGCCGAAGGCAGGAATCTGCGCCTGATTCGTCGCCACCTTCTCAAACTGTCCCGTGAACTTCTCCACGCCACCAGGCGCGTGCTTCGCCGCAGGCAATTCCCCGGCAAACAAGCCACACCCTGCCAAAACCATCGTGCAAATCAACAACCATTTCTTCATGATTCATTCTCCTTTCTGAGTGCTAATCTCCCTATGATGAAAGAATTGCAGAACTACCAATTAATGGCCGACCTTGGGCGGGGAAACAATCTGCCGCAACACGCGGAATCCCAGCATATTCCCCTGAGATGCTCCAGGCAGGCGGCTACGGTTGGCGGAGCGGCACAGCGGCGCGTCCACGTACCAGTTGCCACCACGTATGCAAGGATATTTGTTGTGCTCGCCTTTGGGAGAGTTGTCTCCAGGGTAGTTGGCATAGTCGTCAAGGCACCATTCCCAGACATTCCCCAGCATGTCGAAGAGCCCGAGCGCATTGGATGGCTTCTGACCGACATTGACCGTGCGGGTGTAGTTGTTCCCCGCGTAGTCGGCGAACTTGGCGAGCAGGGAAGGATTGTCGCCAAAGTAGTATGCCGTGAGGGTTCCAGCGCGGCAGCAGTACTCCCATTCGGCCTCTGTCGGCAAGCGGTACGTTCCAATGGGAAGGTTCTCCATTTCGCAGAGACGCAGGCAAAACCGCTGGCAATCATACCAGGAAACCTCTTCCACGGGACGGTCCTTGCCACGAAACCCCGAAAGGTTCTTCTCCGCCCCCATGACTGCCTCCCATTGCGACTGCGTCACCTCAAACTTCCCCATGTAAAAATGCGACGGAAACACCACCACATGCGGATTCTCGACGCTTGCACGCCCCGCCTCCGTCTCGGGGCTTCCGATGAGGCACGTCCCCGCCGGCACCAGACGAAAACGCATCCCGATGGTGTTCTGGACCTCCACCGGGAAATGCGTCTCCTGCGCAACAGAACGCTGCGCATCGCGCATCACGGAGCTGCCCTGCGCCAAATTCTCCACAGGTGCCAGCAACGCATCCGTGACCTCGGAAAGTCCCGGCAACTTCACCGCTTTCTCCCCCAAGGGCTCGATGGGCGTTCCGAGCCGAACCGGGTCCGTCTGCTGCTGTGCGGCCAGTGCTTCGTTCCACTGGTTCTTGCGAAAATGCGGGCGAATGACGAACATCTCCAAAATCGCCAGCACCAGCCCCGCTTGAATCGCCCAAAGCGCATAGCGCATCTTGCCGAAACGCCATTTCGGCGTCTCCGGAACAGGATTCAACCGCGACGAACGCAACAGGCGTTCCCGCTCCTTCTGGGGATTGGACGCCATATGCAGCGTTTTCTTTTCGCGAGACGTGTTCATTTCTCCTCCGTCGTAACAAAAGGTTCGGCGAGTTTCTATGCTGAACGGGGAACGCGGACATGCAGGAACGCTCCACGTTCATCATAGGACTCCTGCAAAAAGGAACAGCACTCCCGCAGGCGGCCGACAACATCGTGCTGGTCGTGCGGTACCAGAAGCCGCGCGTCAATGCTGCTGGCGTCAACCGCCTTTTCGAGAAGCTCTGCCAGTTCCGAAAGTCCCTCTCCCGTGCGTGCCGAACAGAAGATTGCCTCGGGATAGCGGTGCCGCAAACGCTGCCGCGCCAGGCTGTCCAGCAAATCCACCTTGTTGAATACCAGAATGGCCTCGCGCGAACGTGCGCCAATCTGTTGCAAGACCTCCAACGTAGTGCGGTGATACTCTTCGAGGCTGGAAGAACTGGCGTCAACCACCTCTAGAATGAAATCTGCCAGCACGGTCTCCTCAAGCGTGGAATGGAACGCCTCCACCAGCAACGTCGGCAGTTTGCGAATGAAACCGACCGTGTCCGCCAGCAGGATGGGAAGCCCGCCAGGCAAGCGATAACGGCGGACGGTCGGGTCCAGCGTCGCAAACAACTTGTTGGCTACCAGCACATTCGCCTTCGTCATGGCATTCAACAGCGAGGACTTGCCCGCATTCGTGTAGCCGACAATCGCCGCCACGGGAACGGGCTTCGTCAACCGTTCTCGACGCTGAATCTGACGATGTTTCTGGACTTCGGCCAGTTCCGTGCGAAGCCTCGCGATGCGCATGCGAACCATACGGGAGTCCAGTTCCAGCTGCTGTTCGCCACCGCCACGCAAGCCCATGCCGCCCGCACGGCCACGCTCACGGTTGAGGTGGGTCCACCGCCGCTTCAGGCGCGGCAACGAATAGTTGGCGCGGGCCAGTTGAATCTGCAGCACGGCTTCGTTGGTCTTGGCGTGTTCCGCAAAGATGTCCAAAATGACCTCTTGGCGGTCAATGACGGACAGCGAGGAAAGCGACTCCCAGTTACGTTGCTGGGACGGCGAGAGACAATCGTCGAAAATGACCACATCCGCACCGGCATCCCGCGCAGCGTCGCAGATTTCACGCGCCTTGCCTTCGCCGATCAGATACCTGGGATTGGGTTCGCGCTGCTTGGCAACCAATCGCCCAACCGTCTCCAAGCCCAGCGTATCCACCAATGCACGCAACTCTTCTAGCAGTTCCTCACACTCTTCAGGACCACAATCGTCATTCTGAATGCCGACGAGAAACGCTCGCCGCACCTTCGTCGCATTTTCATCGCCAAGTTGTACTTCGTTTTTATGCATAGTTTGTGGTAAGTGTAAAAAACCTAGATGCCCTAGATGATCTAGCCCCTCTAGCCTCTCTAGCACCTCTACTTTTTTATGACATCGTCGTCCTCGAAAGAAAGGAAAATCCACTTGCGCCCGACCTTCTGGAGGCTAGCGTGAAAGTGGTGCTTTTCATCGTAGACCGTTCCCATGGCAGAAACCTTCGCACGTGCCTGGCAGCGCGCAATTGCCGAATCGCCGTTGATCTCAATTTCCAGTCCGAGAATGGAAAGGTCAATGCTCTGGCACATGGCACGTCCACGAAACACAAGGCTGGTGAACTCCGAAATGTCATTCGTACCATTGTACGGGAAATGATGGATGTTGACCGTCACCTGGTCCCCAAACAAATACCCGAACTGCAACGTCTTCGCCGCCAAAGTGTGGTTCTTCTCCTCCGCCTGCTTGTTCACAATCCCCACGGCGTCCAAAAATCTCTGGCGTATCTTCGCCTCCTCTCCACGCCCAAGGAAAAACCATACACCCCATACCCCCGCAATTAGAACCACGAGCAGCAAAACGATGTTCTTGACGTTCTTCATTTGTTGTACTCCTGATTGTTTCGACGCCGGGACGCCGTCGCTACCACGTCGGCACGCCCTCCAAACGTTTGACGGACATCTGACCGAAAATGTGGTCCTCTATCGGCATGGAGCGATTGTCGCCTATCAGATACACGTTCCCCGGCTCGACGGTTCGCTGCGGGAGGTTCCAGTCACACTCCGTCGCATGCGCCCAGGCCCCCTCTGGTTCCTTGCCATTCACCAGCAGCACCCCGTTTTGGAACTCGACCGTATCCCCCTCCAACGCCACCACTCGCTTGAGCAGCATCACATTGCGCCCCGCATATCGCGCCATCACTACTTGTCCTCGTTTCGGCTTCCTCCCAAACCAAAACGCAGGCCGCCAACAGAAGACAAACCCGTGCGCGGGATAGGTCGGACGCATGCTCGCGCCGTCTATCACACAAGGACGGCAAACCACGCCGAAGAACCCCACAGTGACCACGACGAGCACGCCGAGACGGAGCAGATAGGCCTTTGTCAACTTAGGGAAAAGAAAACGGTAGAAGGCGTCCACGAAGTCGTCACGTTCCATCGGAACCCTCCAGTTTGTTATCGTCTTCCTCATCCTTGCGGCGACGTGGCGGCGTGTGGATGTGAACACTCTGCACGAGTCCCGCGACCGCCATGGTCCCCAACATGAACGACCCGCCGTAACTCACAAATGGCAATGGAATCCCGATGATGGGCGCCCAGTTCATGCACATTCCGACGTTGATGAACACGTGCGTCGCCCACAGCACCGCCGCCCCTCCCGCAATGCTCGCACCAAACGAATCCGCCGCACGGAACGCCGTCCGGCACGACAGAAGCATCACCAGCAACAGCCCCGTCAAAATAGAAGCCCCGCCGATGAAACCCGACTCCTCGCCAATCACCGAGAAAATGAAGTCCGTCGGTGCGACGGCACGTGGCAGGAATCCGAGTTTGTGCTGAGTTCCCTGCCCGAGTCCGCGTCCGTGCAGACGTCCCGAACCAACGCTGTAGAGTGCCTGTCGTGCATTCCAGTCATCCCAGTCCTTCTTTGCCTGGAGAAGTTCTGCAGCACTGGCTTTCTTCCCCTGCTGCACGGGGGCGACGATGACCTGGTCGGTCGCAGGTGCATTTTTCTGAAGTTTCTCCTGTTTTCGGGCCTCCTCTCGTTCGAGTGCCAGGATGCGTTCGTTGTCGAGTTCCCCTTGCAGGTTGTCGAGCCATGTCTTGAAGCGAAGTGCCTGTTCGGGAGAAACCTTCTGGACTTGCGCAGTAATGGCGTCCAGCGGTTCGCGCGCAAACACGAAGATGCGGACTTTCTGGTAGGGTTTCAGCGCATGGTAGAGAAGCGGTGCCGAACAGGCCGCAACGAAGGCAAGCACGAGCAATCCGCGCCAGGAGATGCGATTCAAAAAGAGGATTGCGAACGAGAACGGCACAAACACCAGGGCCGTCCCCCAGTCTGGCTCCAACGCCACCAGCAGAACTGGCAGCGAAATCGCTCCTGCCCAGAGCAGTTCCGATGGAATCGCCGTGTACCGCAACAGTGGATGCGACAGCAACCACGAAACAAACAGCAACGTCACAGGCTTCATGACTTCCGACACCTGCAACGATATCCCGCCGCCAATTCGAAGCACGCTCCGCGCTCCGTTCAGGTAGGCTCCCGCAAGCAAAACCACACCCAGCAGCAAAATGCCACCCAGAAATGCCAACGGGCTCCACCGTCCCATCGCTCGGTAGTCCGCCAGCGCCAGCGCCAGATACGCTACCGCCCCGAACACAATCCACATCATCTGCACCTTCCAGCGCCCAGGAATCGCACTCCCGTAATCCATCCCCGCCTGGCGAATGTACAACACCCCTGCCAGCAGAAGCAACCCTTGCACAAGCAACGCCAACTTGTCCATGCGGAGAAGTTTCAGCGCGTTTTGCTTGATGTCAGCGGTGTAGAGCATGTCGGCTAGTGGATTTCCTCAATGTGGCTGATGTAGTCCACGGAACTGAGTGCCTCGATGATTTCCGAGTGCTGCTTGTACTTCTTGAGTTCGGGACTTGCGACCGTCAGGGAGATGGTGAACACGCTCAGACCGGAGTTGACATAGGCATTGTTGGCCTCAATGTCATCTATGACCAATCCAAGACGGCGGATGGTGGTGATGAAATCGGGAAGTTTTCGGTTGTCGTTGAGTTCAAGGTGGATTTCAAAGTGATTGGAGTGGTCCTTGAGGTAGGTTTCGAGCGGCGGCAGGAAGGAAAGGCAGAACACCTGCGCCAGGAAGGCGAAGAGTGCGACAGAGTAGAATCCTGCACCGTTGGCGATGCCGACGAGCGCCGTCGACCAAAGCCCCATCGCCGTCGTCAATCCCTTGATTTGACCGCGTGCGCTGTACAGAATCGAGTAGGAGCTGATGAAGGCGATGCCGATCACCGTCGCCGCCGAAAGCGGGATTGTCACCTTCGCTCCCTTGGAGGCGATGAATTGATCCACAAGCATGGCGACGCAGGAACCGAGCGCGACGAGAATGAAGGTGCGCAAGCCGGCGGAATGCCGTTTGTTGGCGCGCTCGTATCCAATGATGGCGGCGTAAAAGAACGACAGGCTCATGCGCAGAATGACGGCGCTGGTGCATAATGAGGAGCACCAATCGCCGAGCATTCGAACAACGGGGTCCTGGCAAGCCAGGTTGGTAAGAGTTTCAGGATTCATAGTGATGCTTGGTAGATGGTGGGGATGGTTATCGATTCAGGAAGCGTCCGTGGCGGATGCCTGGCATTGTGCGAGCGAAGAGTTCTGCCTCCTGGGTGAAGGCATCCTCCTCGGCCTTGAGATTCGCCATTTGCGCGGGAAGGTCGTTGCGGATTTGCTGAATGCGTTCGATGAGGACCTGCGTGGCGGACTTGGGAAGGCCGTTTTCGTCCACGGCAGCGACGGTCGTAATTTCTTCGAGGCGGTCGGAGTAGGAGCCCGAGAGGTAGAGTGCAAGTTTGGCGCAGCCAGGTCCTGCGAGTTCGTAGAGGATGCTGGAGGATAGAATGATGGTCTGCATGCTGGCGCCCATTTCGCCGCCGAGGATACGCTGGCAGAGGTCCGCCAGTCCGATGGCCACGCCTGCTTGCGGAATCAGGGCCAGTCCCAGATAGTTGCGCACAGGTGCAGGACTGTGCACCATCAGGCATCCGCCGTAGGCTCCCAGGTATTTGCCGATGATACGCGCCACGAAATACACCACGCCTACCACCACCAGCGGCGTTGCCCCCACGCTCCCGGCAGCATTCCACAGCGTGTCCAGACGGAAATTGATGCCGGCGCGCACGTAGAACAACAGCAGAATCGGCGGACTGAAGTAGTTGAGTTGCTTGAAGAGTTTGTCATCGTCCGAAAGATTGATATAGAGCATGCCCATGGACATGCAGCCCAGCAGCGGCGAAACACTCACCAGTGCGCAAATGCCGCAGAAAGCAAAGATGACGCTGAGCGCGATGATGAGGCGATTGTCCGTCGAGTGCTTGCGTCCCATGATGAGATGCAGCAGGATGCCGAACACGCCGCCAAGCAGCATGACACCAGCATTGCGCACGAACGGATAAAGGATGGTCTCACAGATATCTGCCTGTCCTTCGTGCAGGGAAGCCAGAGCGATGGAGGTGGAAATGCTGAACGCAAGCAGGGCCACCATATCGTCCAATGCGACCACCTGCAGCAGAGTTTCCACCAAATCACCTTTTGCATTGGTCTGGCGGATCGTCATGATGGTGGAAGCCGGTGCCGTCGCCGACGCCAGAGCGGCCAGCACAATCGAAAATGCCAGGCTCAAATGCAGCACCACGTATGTCACAACAAACACCCCCAGCGACGCCACCAGCGACTCCATCAGCGTAATCACCAGCACCGCGCCACCATTCTTCTTCAGCGTTTCCATTCGGAAAAACTCCCCGACGCTGAACGCGATGAAAGCCAGCGCAATATCCGCCAGGAAGCCCGTGCCAGAAACCACGTTTGCGGGAACCAATGCCAGGCAGTTCGGTCCCAGCAGCACACCCGCCAAGATGTACGCTGTCACATTCGGCAAACGCAACAGCCCCGTCAGACGGGTCATCAGAAAGCCAGTCGCCAGCATAAACGCTACTGCGATGATGACCCCCGCAGGGGAGGCAGTGCCGATTTGATTGTAGAAGTTCTGAAGCATAAACGTAGATAGACGATTCCGCCAACAGGCAACAGGAGGTACAGAATTGTGCTTTCAGCCTGGCCCTCTCTCACATTCAACTGGGCGGCCAATTTATTAACTTACTCCTTCCTCTGCAATCTTTCAAGGGCATTGCCACAAAAAAACGCACACGCCATCCGCAATTTCCAAATTTCCCCGACAAAAGTCTCCTTCGATTCTTGCAATTCTGAAAAGAGTGCATATATTAGTTAATAGACGAACAAAAGATTGTTTTTCTTGTTGAGCAAGATTGTTGCAAGGCAATTAGAGGGACCAGGAAAGAACATCAAACAGGAGAGCAAGAAATGCCAAGAAAGTCCCCCCGTCTTGGAAAGAAACTGACCGACCAGGAGAAAGCCAATCTGATTCAAGGCCGTCAGAAGGCAAAGGCCCGCCGCAATGAAATCCAAGATTTCTTCACCAAGAACGCCAAGCAGATCCTGACCGCCAAGTTCTGGCTGGCCGTTCCCTTCGAAACCCGCGAGAAGGTCGTCGCCGCCATCAAGAAAGCCGACAATCACCGCCTTGATGAGGAAATCAAGGAACTCGAAGCACTCCTCGCACAAAAACGCAAGGAACGCGGAGACAAATAGTTTTTTTTGCAGCTAGTGGCTCGTTGCGGGTCTAGGTTACCCGCCCCCACATTAGGAACGCTTCGTTCCCTGCCATTCACATTTTGTTCTGCAGTTAGTGGCTAGTTTTTCCAGAGGTTCTAGTGCTTCTAGGAGCTCTGGAAAAACTAGCCACTAACTATATGATTATCTAAGCGTCGTGCCCCCTAAGCGTCGTGCCCCCTAAGCGTCGTGCCCCTCGGAGTCCCCCAAGAGTCGTGCCCCTAAGAGTCCCCTAAGAGTCGTGCCCCTAGGAGTCCCCTAAGAGTCGTGCCCCTAGGAGTCCCCTAAGAGTCGTGCC